>NZ_ALEE01000419.1 GCF_000282995.1 Melaminivora alkalimesophila | reverse complement strand
CGGGCGAGCACGCCGGCCGGTATGAGATCATCGCCGGCGAGCGGCGTTTTCGTGCGGCGAAGCTGGCGGGGCTCGCCGAAGTGCCGGTGCTGGTGCGCGAGGTGCCGGACGAGGCGGCCGCCGCCATGGCGCTGATCGAGAACATCCAGCGCGAGGATCTCAATCCGCTGGAGGAAGCGCAGGGCCTGCAGCGCCTGATCCGCGAGTTCGGCCTCACCCACGAACAGGCGGCGCAGGCCGTGGGGCGCTCGCGCAGCGCGGCGAGCAACCTGCTGCGCCTTTTGAACCTGGCCGAGCCGGTGCAGACCATGCTCATGGCCGGCGACATCGACATGGGCCACGCGCGCGCGTTGCTGTCGCTGGAGCGCGCGGCGCAGATCACCGCGGGCAACCAGATCGCGGCGAAGAAGCTGTCGGTGCGCGAGGCCGAGAGCCTCGTCAAGAAGCTGGGTGCGGAGTTCGCCCTCACGCCGCAAAAGCCCAAGAAGGACAAGTCGCGCGACCTCAAGCGCGTGGAGGAAGAGTTGTCCGACCTGCTCATGGCCGAGGTCGAGGTGCGCGTCAAGAAGCGCGTCAAGCGCGGCAGCCGGGTTGAGGAGATGGGCGAGCTGGCCATCCAGTTTGGCTCGCTGGAGGCGCTCAACGGCCTCATCGAGCGCCTGCGGGGCGGCTGACGCCGCATCGTTGCGGCCCGTGCCCATGCCGCGCCGGCCCCGCCGACTCCATCATCTGCACGCGCCGCCGCCGCGGCGCATCGTCCTGCCCTGGCCGCTGCCGGCGGTGCTGGTGTGGGCGGCGGCGTGGCTGCTGTTCGCGGGCTTGCGTGGCAGCGTGGCCCCGCTGGCGGCGCTCGGGCTGGCCTGCGCCGTGGGTGTGGCGGGCAGCCTGCTGGCGCAGGGCTGGTGGCGCCGCGGCCTGATCGCGCTGGGCTTTCCCTTGTCGGCGGCACTGGGCGGCGCGGTGGCGCTACCGGCCTGGGGCTGGCTGCTGCCGC
>NZ_ALEE01000418.1 GCF_000282995.1 Melaminivora alkalimesophila | reverse complement strand
TGGCTGCTGCCGCTGGCGCTGCTGCTGCTGGTGTATCCGCTCAACGCCTGGCGTGATGCGCCGCTGTTTCCCACCCCGCCGGGTGCGCTGCATGGCCTGCAGGACGCCGCGCCGCTGCCCGCGGGTGCTGCCGTGCTGGACGCCGGCTGCGGCCTGGGCGATGGCCTCAAGGCCCTGCGCGCGGCCTATCCGCAGGCGCGGCTGCACGGCCTGGAGTGGAGTGGACCTTTGGCGTTGCTGTGCCGGCTGCGCTGCCCCTGGGCGCGCGTGCGGCGCGGTGACCTCTGGGCCGCAGACTGGGGCGGTTACGACCTTGTGTACGTGTTCCAGCGGCCCGAGAGCATGGCCCGTGTGGCCGCGAAGGCCCGCGCGGAGATGGCGCCGGGCAACTGGCTCGTGAGTCTGGCGTTCGCCGTGCCGGGCGTGTGCCCCAGCGCGCGGCTGGATTCCTTCGCCGGCCATGCGGTGTGGATCTACCAATTGCCTTTGCCGGGGGACGGTGCTGCGCCACACTAAAACGAAACAACTTGCAAACATCGGTTGCAAAAACTGCCGAATCGGTATGATTTTGCATTCACATCGGCCACGCCGGTCCTGTACCGGGTGCGCAGACCGCTCGGTTGAGACGTGTCCACACACCCCGGAATGCAAGAAAAGAGAGAGAGGAAGGAAAGCTATGTCCCGTAAACCACTGACGCTGCTGGCGGCCGCCTGCGCCGCCCTGGCCCTGACCGGCTGCGAAACCACCAACATGCGGATGGGCAGCGCCGAATCCAAGACCGTGGCCACCGGCGCTGCCGC
>NZ_ALEE01000417.1 GCF_000282995.1 Melaminivora alkalimesophila | reverse complement strand
GCTGCCGCCGGCGGCAGCGCCGCCAACGAGAGCGGCCAGCTGGAACGCTGCCAGTCGCCCCTGGGCACCGTGTCGCTGGTCGAGAACCAGGACGCCGGCTGGTACACCATCCTGCGCAACGAGTACAAGCTGCCCCCCACGGCCAACCTGCTGCGCCTGCTGATCCAGCAGTCCAACTGCTTCATCGTGGTGGAGCGCGGCGCAGCCGGCATGCGCGCCATGGACCGCGAGCGCCAGCTCATGGGCTCCGGCGAGATGCGCGGCGGCAGCAACTTTGGCCGGGGCCAGATGGTGGCGTCCGACTACGGCTTGTCGCCCGAGATCATCTTCTCGAACAACGACGCAGGCGCCATCGGCGGCGTGCTGGGCGGCCTGATCGGCGGCGGCAGCGGCCGTGCGCTGGCGGCCGTCGGCGGCGGCCTGAAGACGCGCGAGGCCAGCGCCATGCTGACCCTGGTGGACAACCGCTCGGGCGTGCAGGTGGCGGCCTCCGAAGGCAGCGCCTCCAAGAGCGACTTTGCCGGCTTCGGCAGCCTGTTCGGCGGCTCGGCCGGCGGTGGCCTGGGGGGCTACCAGAACACCGCGCAAGGCAAGGTGATCACCGCTGCGTTCATGGATGCCTACAACCAAATGGTTGTGGCGCTGCGCAACTACAAGGCGCAGTCGGTGCAGGGCCAGGGCCTGGGCGGCGGCGGCAAGCTGTCGGTGGACGGCGGGGCGGCTCCGTCGCAAACCAGGGCGGGCGCAGCCATGTCGGTGCGCGAGGCGCAGGAGCGCCTGAATGCGCTGGGCTACAACGTCGGCACGCCCGACGGCTCCGCAGGCCCGAAAACGGCCAAGGCGCTGCGCGAATTCCAGCAGTCCCAGGGCCTGCCCGTGACGGGCCGCCTGGACACGGCTACGGCGGGCGCGCTGTCGCGCTGATCCACCAGCGCCCCTGAAAAAAACGCCAGCGCGGCTCAAGGCCGCGCTGGCGTTTTTGCTTTCAACTATCTTTTTGCTAGCTGCCAGCGCTTGTGCAGCAAGGGCTGGAGGTGGTTTTTCCTATAAACACGCCGAGGCGCGCAGGATTGCCGGGCTCACTTGCCCCGGCTGGCGCGGCTCACGTACAGGGCGACGGCGGCAATCTCCGCATCGCTCAGCGTGCCCTTGAAGGACGGCATGCTGCCGATGCCGTTGCGCATGGCGCGCGTGACGCGGTCGGCGTCGGGCTGCAGCTCGTCCAGCACGGGGCCGATGGCGCCCTCGGCGCCGGCGTCCTTCAGGGTGTGGCACACGGCGCAGGCTGGCGTGGCGGTGTTGAACAGCTTCTTGCCCAGGGCCATCTGGGCGGCTTCATCGGCCAGCGCTGGGCCGGCGGCCAGCAAGAGGGTGGACAGGGCGAGGGACGGCAGTTTTTTCTGGATCATGGTGAATGGCAGGGGCGCGCCGCGGGCCGCCCGGCCTGGTGGCCGGGCCGGGCGGCGGCGGCTG
>NZ_ALEE01000416.1 GCF_000282995.1 Melaminivora alkalimesophila | reverse complement strand
GCGGCTGCCGCACAAGGTAAAGGGATGGAGAGAGGGTGGGGCGGGCGCTTCAGGCCACCTTGACGGTCACCGCGTGGTCCGCCCAGCTGCTGTTGTTGTAGCCGGCTTGGTTCTCCTCGCGCTGCTCGGGCTGCACGTTGCCCTGAGCATCGGTGGCTCGGCTGGCCAGGGTGTGGCTGCCGCGCGGCAGGTCGGCCTGCAGCACGAACTGGCGCCAGGCGTAGCGGCCCATGTCCGGGCCCACCAGGCGCGCGGCCTGCCAGGTCTTGCCGCCATCGACGGACACCTCCACACCCTTGACGGCGTGCATGCCGCCGAAGGCCACGCCGTGGATCTGCACGCGGCCCGGGGCCAGCTCGCCATCTTCGGGCAGCGGGCCGTTGATCCAGGACTTGACGCTCATCTGCTGCACCGACGGCTGGCTGGGGTCGCCCTTGCCGCCCGGCGGCGAGATGCGGTAGCCGTGGCTCATGATGCGCGCCTCGCTCTCCTTGTCGGTGAAGGCGAGCTGGCCGATGTACTTGATGTTGTTCACGCCGGTGTAGCCCGGCACGATCAGGCGCAGCGGCCCGCCGTGCGCCAGCGGTATGGGCTCACCGTTCATCTCCCAGGCCAGCAGCGCATCCTGCATGGCCTCCAGCGGCACCGAACGCTCGACGATCACCGTCTTGGGGTCGATGCCGGCGGGCAGCACCTCGCCGCCGGTGCCGGTCATGTACTTCATGCCGTCAGCCACGCCACCCAGGGCGCGCGCCACGTCGCGCACGGGCACGCCGCTCCAGACCACGCAGCCGGCGGCGCCCACCGTCCAGGGCGTGCCGCTGGGCTTGCTGGGGAAGAAGCCCCGGCCGTTGCCCGAGCACTGCAGCACCATGGTCACCGTCTCCAGCCCCATGGCCTTGAGCTCGCGCACCGACAGGCGGCGCGGCTCCTTTACCCCGCTCACCTGCACCTGCCAGGCGTCGCGGTCAGCGACGATGGACTCGGGCGGCGTGGGCAGGTTGTTGCGCACGTACAGCTGGTCCGAGGGCGTGATGACGCTGGTGCCAAAGGCGCCGCGGCGCGTCTCGATGGTGGTGCTGCTGTGCACGATGACGGCATCGGCGTTCTTCCAGCCGGCGTAGCCGGGCAGCGGCTTGGCCGCGGCCGGCGCGGCCGACTGCGCCGCGGCGCCCTGGTGGAAGCTGGCCAGGCCGGCGGCGGGGCAGGGAGGCGGGAGCTTGGGTGTGCATGGGGCGTTGTCTCCTGGGAATCGTTGCTGGGGTTGGTGGGAAAAGTAAAGTGAAGAAAGAGGCGCGGCCAGCCGGCCGCTCAGTGAGCCGCTGCCGGCGCTGCCAGCGCCCGGCTGGCCACGGCCAGCGCCTGTTTTTTTTGCGCGATGAGCACCAGCGGGCGGCCTTCGCGCGAGCGCGCCACCTGCCAGTAGCTGTTGGCCCACCAGCCCTGGCCGTCGGGCAGGGCCGTGGGCTGGTCGAAGGCCATGACGGTGACGATGCCGCCCTTCTCGAAGAAGGTGGTCAGGTGGTAGGCGCGGCTGCCTTCGATCTCGCAGGGGCGCAGCAGCTGGGTGAAGCCGGGCAGGGGCTGGCCGGGCGGCAGGTCCAGGTGGCGGGCGACTTCGGCCTCGGGCATGAAGCTGCCGCGCAGCGTACGTTCGTAGTACTCGTGCTCGATGGCCGAGCGCACCAGCGAGGGCGGGCGCATGGCGAACACGGCCGACGCCGCAGTGCTGCCGGCCAGCAGCGCGGCCAGCAGCCGCCGCACGCCGCGGCGTGCATGCCAGGGCGTGTGTCTGAACAGATGCGCGGGCGGCTCGGAGGGGGGAAAGGCCAAGGCCATCTCGGCGCGTGCGCGCAGGTCGAAATCGGTCTCCTGCAGCGCCTGCGCGAGTAGGTCCTGCGGAGGGGTGGGGCGGGTCATCGGCTGGCCTTTCGCAGGGGGATCACGCCGGCGCTGGCAGCCGG
>NZ_ALEE01000415.1 GCF_000282995.1 Melaminivora alkalimesophila | reverse complement strand
CTGGCAGCCGGCGCCGGGCCGAGCGCGGCCTTGAGTGCATCGCGCGCCCGGGCCAGGCGCGACAGCACCGTGCCGGGCGCGATGTCCAGCGCCTCGGCCATCTGCGCGGTGGACATGTCGTCGAAGTAGTACAGCACCAGCACCTCGCGGTGGATGGGGGCGATGCGGGCCAGCGCCTTGACCACGTCCAGCCGGTCGTCGATGGGCGAGGGCGGTGCGGGGACGTCGTGCGCCGGGTCGTCGGCGCTGTATTGGAGCGGCTGCTGCGGCAGCAGGTGGCGCAGCGCGTGGCGCCGCATGATCTGGAACAGCCAGGCGCGCGCCAGGCTGGCGTCGCGCAGCTGGTCGCGGTGGCGCCAGGCGCTGGTAAAGCAGTCCTGCACCACGTCCTCGGCCAGCGCGCGCGAGCCCGTCAGCGCCCAGGCGCTGCGCAGCAGGAAGCGGTAGTGATCGCGCACCCACTGGTTGTAGCGCGACTCGGCCGTGGAAATCATGGGGACTAGGAGCGGCCGGCGCCTTGATCCATTCCATGCCAAGCGTCAGGGAAAACCCTTGGATGGCGGAATGGGTGTAGGACTTTGATGCTTCTCAATTGATAGCTGCTTGCGCAGAATTGACGGGCGCTAGAGCCGTTTTTCATACAAAAGCACGTCCGCCTCACGACTGCGGCGAGCCCAGGAAGCGCCCCGGCGACATGCCCACCGCGCGCCGCACCATGGCTGAAAAGGCGCTGGGACTGCTGTAGCCCAGCTCGGCGGCGATCTGGTTGATGGGCCGGCGCCGAGCCGCCAAGGCCAGCGCCTGGGCCAGGATGACCTGCTGGCGCCACTGGGTGAAGGTGCTGGACAGCTCCTGGCGGAACAGCCGCGCCACCGTGCGCGGGCTGGCGCCGGTGCCGCGCGCCCACTCGGCCAGCGTCTCGTGGCGCGTGGGATCGGCCAGCACGGCCTCGCACAGCTGGCGCAGGCGCTTGTCGTGCGGCAGGTCGATGCCCAGCGGCACGCTGGCGGCGCGGCGCAGCTCGTCCAGGATCAAGGCGCTCAGGTGGCGCTCGCGGCGCAGCTGCTCAGGCGGCAGCGGCTCGCCGTCGGCGGCGGTGGGCATCTCGCGCACCAAGGCGCGCAGCAGCTGCGAGACCTCCAGCACCCGGCACTGGCGCCACGGCGCTTCGTCGGCGCGGGCCACGCCGGGGCCGCAGCGCCCGGGCGGCTGGTAGAAGTACAGCGTGCGCAGGTCGGCGTCTTCCACCATGGTCACGGCGTGCTCCACGCCCGGGGGGATCCACAGCGCGCGCGAGGGCGGCACGATGTAGGTGCCGCGCGGCACCGTCAGGCGCAGCACGCCCGTGGTGGAGATGGCCACCTGCGCCCAGGGATGGCTGTGCGGGCGCACCTGTGTGTCGGCGCGCAGTTCGCGGTGCTTGGCGCGCACGGGGCGCTCCCGGCTGGGCACGAACAGGTGCGGCGTGAGCGACTCCACGTACGACAGCACGCGCGCCGGCCGCGCGGCGCGGCCGGCGGTGCTGGCCGCGACGGGCTCGGCAGGCGGCGGGGCAGGGCGGGGAAGGGACGGGCTTGGCATGATCACGACAGCAATTGGCCGACTATCGTATATCGGCCGCGACTGCCTTGCCTAAGATCATGCCCATGACGACTGCTGTCCCCACCCTGCGCCAGGACGCGCGCACCATTGGCCTGATCGGCCTTGCGCACGGCTCCTCGCACTTCTTTCACCTGCTGCTGCCGCCGCTGTTTCCTTTCCTGATCGCGGAGTTCGGCTACAGCTATTCCGAACTGGGGCTGCTGGTCTCGGTGTTCTTTGTGGTTTCCGGAGTGGGCCAGGCGCTGTCGGGCTTCCTGGTGGACCGCGTGGGCGCACGCCCGGTGCTGTTCGCCGCGCTGGCCAGCTTTGCGCTGGCGGGCCTCACCGCGGGCAGCGCCAGCGGCTACCTCGGCCTGGTGGTGGCGTCGGTGCTGGCGGGCCTGGGCAATGCGCCGTTCCACCCGGTGGACTTCACCATCCTTAACAAGCGTGTGTCGCCCGCGCGGCTGGGCCACGGCTTCTCGGTGCACGGCATCTCGGGCAACCTGGGCTGGGCCACCGCGCCGCTGTTCATGGCGGGCATCGCCACGGCCACGGGATCCTGGCGCATGGCCTGCCTGAGCGGCGGTGCGCTGGCGCTGGTGGTGCTGGCCGTCATGGTGTGGAACCGCGACGCGCTGGACGATCGCCAGGGCGCCTGGGCGCATGCGCCGGCCAAGGGCGCCACGGGCAGCGCGCACGCGCAGGAACACCCCATGGCCTTCCTCAAGCTGCCGGCCGTGTGGCTGTGCTTCTCGTTCTTCTTCTGGAGCACCTGCTCGCTCAGCGCCATCCAGAGCTTTGCCGCCCCGGCGCTGCAGCGGATGTACGACATGCCGCTGTCGCTGACCTCCATGGTGGTCACGGGCTACATGCTGTGCAGCGCCGTGGGCATGGTGATAGGGGGCTTCCTCGTGGGCCGCGTGGTGCGGCTGGAAAAGACCATCAGCATCTGCCTGATGGCCTCCGCCGCGCTGCTGGTGCTGGTGGGGCTGGGCGCACTGCCCGGCACGGTGGCGCTGGCCGTGGCGGCGCTGGCGGGCATGGGCGTGGGCATTGCCGGCCCGTCGCGCGACATGCTCATCAAGCGCGCCGCGCCCCCCGGCGCCACGGGCCGCGTGTACGGCACGGTGTATTCGGGGCTGGACCTGGGCTTTTCCGTCGCGGCGCCGTTGTTTGGCGTGCTGCTGGACCGCGGGCAGACCGCCGACATCTTCTACGGCTCGGCCCTGGCGCTGGTGCTGAGTGTGGTCTCGGCGGCACTGGTGGGCGGTGGCGTGGCACGGCGCCAGGCGCAGGCTGCGTGATAGGTGCCGGGGGCTTCCAGCGCATACGTAGCAAGCGCTAACAGCTATTGAAACAGGAGCGATGGCGCGCCCTCCAGGGCAAGCCCTGCGCCGCGCATACCGGCTTGGCGGTTCCCCTGCCGCTGGGCGCGGGGCGGCAAGCGTTCGTCGCAGCCTGCATTCGGCCGTTATGCAGGACGGTGTGATGCGCTCTGGCCCATTGATCAAGCGGTGGATGCGAAATACAGTGAACCGCAGTGAAGAGCGGCGCGCCGCCGCGCCGTTCTCCAGCGTACGGGCCCGCTCCTTCCCCCGGTTCTGCTTCGACCCCAACCATGGAACCCCACGCCTTCAGGCACCTCCCCCAACTGCAAGGACGGCTCACGCCGCCCCAGGCCAGCGGGCTGCGCCTGACCGACGAGGTGCTCGCCGCCTGGGATGCGCAGGCGCGCCAGCAGGGCCTGTCCGCCGACTGGCGGCTGCCCGATGACGTGGTCGAGCGCTCACGCCAGGCCGTGCTGGCGCAGAGCGAGGGGTGCGACCTCTGGGTGTTTGCTTACGGCTCGCTGATGTGGAACCCCGCCATCCACTTTGACGAGGTGCGCCGCGCCCGGCTCGCGGACCATGCGCGCCGCTTCGCGCTGGCCACCACGATCGGCCGCGGTACACCCGACAGCCCGGGGCTGGTGCTCACGCTGCAGCGCGGCGTGGGTGACTGCGAGGGGTTGGCATTCCGCATTCCGCAGGCGCTGCTGGAGCGCGAGTCGCGCATGCTGTGGCGGCGCGAAATGATCCACGGCAGCTACTGCCCGGGCTTTCAACCGCTGCACACGCCGCAGGGCGGTGTGCGCGCGCTGGTGCTGTCCGCCAACACCGCGCACCCGCTGCACCGCGGCGGGCTGTCGCTGGACGACACCGCGGCCATCATCGCCAGCGCGCAGGGCAGCGTGGGCAGCAACCGCGACTACCTGGACCAGCTGGCGTGCCAACTCGACCTCTTGGGCATCCGCGATGACTACGTGCGCTGCCTGGCTGCCCGGGTGCGCGCGCACCGCGCGGCGCAGGACCGGGGTGGTTAAGTGAGATCGAACCAGTGCCGGTGGAGCCTGCTGGAGCGGGGTGCCACCGTGTGCTGGCCCATGAAGGCGGCGGGGTGCTGCGCGCGCTGCCTGCCATGCTGCTTGTGGCTGCACAAGCGTTCTTGAAAAGGGAAAGTCATGTCCAAGGTACTCGTTCTCTACTACTCGACTTACGGCCATCTCGAAACCATGGCGCAGGCCGTCGCCGAAGGCGCGCGCTCTGCCGGTGCCACGGTGGACGTGAAGCGCGTGCCCGAAACGGTGCCGCAGGAGATCGCCCGGTCCGCGCACTTCAAGCTGGACCAGTCCGCACCCGTCGCCACCGTGGCCGAGCTGGAAAACTACGACGCGATCATCGTCGGCGCGCCCACGCGCTTTGGCCGCATGCCCTCGCAGATGGGCAGCTTCCTCGACCAGGCGGGCGGCCTGTGGGCGCGCGGCGCCCTCAACGGCAAGGTGGGCGCGGCGTTCACCTCCACCGCCACGCAGCACGGCGGGCAGGAGACGACGCTGTTTTCCATCATCACCAACCTGCTGCACTTCGGCATGGTGATCGTGGGGCTGCCCTACAGCTTCCAGGGCCAGATGACGCTGGACGAAGTGGTGGGCGGCGCCCCCTACGGTGCGACCACCATCGCCGGCGGCCAGGGCCAGCGCCAGCCCAGCGCGACCGAGCTGGACGGCGCACGCTTCCAGGGCCGTCTGGTGGCCGAGACGGCCAACAAGCTGTTCGGCGCCTGAAGCCACGCCGGTGCCGCGCGGCGTGGTCCGCGTGGTGCCGGGTGGTGGAGCGCCTGCCCCCAGCCCAGCCGCGGACCGGCTGGGCTTTTTATTGCCCGCGCGCTCGGGCCCGTTGTGCGGAAAACAAGGGTAAAAAAGGCCCTAGCGCTTATGCAGCAAGCGCTTGCAGCTATTGAATCAGGAGTGGCCGCGCGGCCGCCGCGGTGCAGGCTATAGCGCGAAGATCTTGCCCGGATTGAGGATGTTCTGCGGGTCCAGCGCGCGCTTGATGGCGCGCATCATCTCCACCGCGCCCTCGCCGGCCTCGTCCACCAGGAAGCCCATCTTGTGCACGCCCACGCCGTGCTCGCCGGTGCAGGTGCCGCCCAGGCGCAGCGCGCGCGCCACGAGCTGGTGGTTGAGCCGCTCGGCTGTCTCGCGCTCGGCGGGGACGGCCGGGTCCAGCAGGTAGCCGAAGTGGAAGTTGCCGTCGCCCACGTGGCCCACCAGGAAGTAGGGGATGCCGCTCGCGTCGGCCTCGGCCACGGAGTCGAGCAGGCAGTCGGCCAGGCGGCTGATGGGCACGCAGGTGTCGGTGCTGATGGCCTTGCAGCCCGGGCGGCTCTGTACGGCGGCAAAGTAGGCGTTGTGCCGCGCGGTCCACAGGCGCGTGCGCTCCTCGGGCGTGGTGGCCCATTCAAACGCGTTGCCGTCCCATTCGCGCGCAATGTCCTGCACCACCTCGGCCTGTTCCTGCACGCCGGCGGGCGAGCCATGGAATTCCATCAGCAGCAGCGGCTCCTCGCGCAGACGGAGCTTGCTGTGGGCGTTGACCATGCGCACGCTGTTGGCGTCGATGAGCTCCACGCGCGCGATCGGCACACCGAGCTGGATGGTCTGGATCACCGTGCGCACGGCGGCCTCGATGGTGGGAAACGAGCAGATCGCCGCGCTCACCGCCTCGGGCAACGGGTACAGGCGCACGGTGACCTCGGTGAACAGGCCCAGCGTGCCCTCGCTGCCCACCATCAGGCGCGTGAGGTCGTAGCCCGCGCTGCTCTTCTTGGCGCGCGTGCCGGTGCGGATCACCTCGCCACGGGCGGTGACCACCTCCAGCGCCAGCACGTTCTCGCGCATGGTGCCGTAGCGCACGGCGTTGGTGCCGCTGGCGCGCGTGGCGGCCATGCCGCCGATGCTGGCGTCGGCGCCGGGGTCGATGGGGAAGAACAGGCCCGTGTCCTTGATCGCCTCATTGAGCTGCTTGCGCGTGATGCCGGGCTGTACGGTCACGGTGAGGTCGTCGGCGTCAACGGACAGCACCCGGTTCATGCGGCCCATGTCGATGCTGATGCCGCCCTGAACGGCCAGCAGGTGCCCTTCGAGCGACGAGCCCGCGCCGTAGGGGATCACTGGCACGCCATACTGCGCGGCCAGGCGCACGGCGTCCTGCACGTCCTGCGTGCTCTCGGCAAAGACCACGGCCGCCGGCGGGGGCGCCTGTAGCGAGCCCTCGTCGCGCCCGTGCTGCTCGCGCACCGCCAGGGCGGCGCTGTACTGGCTGCCGAAGCGCTCGGCCAGGGCCTGCAGGAAGGCTTCGGGCACCGGGCGCGGCGCAGGTTGCAGCTGGTGGAAGGAGGTGGGAGCGTTCATGGCGATGCGAATCTCCGGGCAAGCGGGCAGGGGGTGGGTTGTCGGCCCATTGTAGGAAGCGCGCAGCCTGCGGGCTGTCGCGCCCGCTGGCCCAGGGGCTGCAGCACAATGGCGCGATCGGCTGGCAAAGGAAAGGACATCGCGCCATGGGTAACCGCCTGACACAGATCGCCACGCGCACCGGGGACGACGGCACGACCGGGCTGGGCAACAACACGCGCGTGTCCAAGGCGAGCGGCCGGCCGTGCGCCATGGGCGACGTGGACGAGCTCAATTCGCACATCGGGCTGCTGCTGTGCGAGCCGCTGCCCGAGGACGTGCGCGAGCTGCTCGTCGACGTGCAGCACCAGCTGTTCAACCTGGGCGGCGAGCTGTCCATCCCGGGCTTCGAGCTGCTCAAGGACGAGGCGCTGGCGCAGCTCGACGAGGCGCTGGCGCACTACAACGCGCAGCTGCCGCGCCTGCTGGAGTTCATCCTGCCGGCGGGCACGCGCGCAGCGGCGCAGGCGCATGTGTGCCGCACGGTGGCCCGCCGGGCCGAGCGCGCGGTGGTGGCGCTGGGCGCCGAAGAGGAGCTGCGCGCGGCGCCCCGCCGGTA
>NZ_ALEE01000414.1 GCF_000282995.1 Melaminivora alkalimesophila | reverse complement strand
CCCCCCGCCGGTACCTGAACCGGCTGTCGGACCTGCTGTTCGTGCTGGCGCGCGTGCTCAACCGGATGGACGGTGGGGACGACGTCTACTGGAAGAGCGAGCGCGTGGCGCGCCACGGGCGCGAGGAAGGGTAGCCGGGGCGCGGCCCGGCCCCGTGCTTCAGCCGCCCTCGGCGCCCGGGCGCGGCGCGAGGATCGCCATGGTGATGCGCGAGACGCAGACCAGCTCGCCCGCCTCGTTGGCCAGGTCGATCTGCCAGACCTGGGTGGTGCGGCCGATGTGTACCGGGCGGGCGGTGCCGGTCACCCAGCCGCTGGTGACGGCGCGCAGGTGGTTGGCGTTGATGTCCAGGCCGACGGCGCGGTGACCCGGCGGGCAGGAGCAGGCCGCGCCGACCGAGCCCATGGTCTCCGCCAGCACCACGCTCACGCCGCCGTGCAGCAGGCCGTAGGGCTGGCGCGTGCGCTCGTCTACCGGCACGCGGGCGCGCAGCCAGTCGTCGCCGATCTCGGTGAATTCGATGCCCAGGTGCGAGACGGCGGTGTTGGCGCCCAGGGCGTTGAGCTGTTCGACGGTGATAGGGCGGGTCCAGAGGGCCATGGCAAGGGGTTGATTGACGGGAAAAGAAAGCAGTGGCAGGGAGAGGCCGGCGGGTGCGGCCGCTTCGGCAAGGACCCCATTATTGGCGCCCGCTGGCATGACCCTGTCGCCGGCGCTACAGTCGCCCCCGGGCGCGGGGCGACCATCACCGACCCTCCGGCGGCCGGCGTGGCGCCACGGCCCGCCTTGTCGAACCCTCCTGCAGTCTCCGAACCAAAGAACATGCAACGCCGTCAATTCGTCTCCCTTGCCTGCCGCGGTACTGCCCTGGCGGCCGTCCCCTTCCTCCACGGGCCTGCCCGCGCGCAGGACGCGCCCGGCGTCACGGCGCGTGCCGTCACGATCGCCTGCTCGGCGCCGCTGAGCGGGCCGCTGGTGGGCTTCGGCACGGACATCCAGCAGGGGGCGGGCGCCGCCATCGCCCATGCCAACGCGCGCGGCGGCGTGCAGGGGCGCAGCGTGCAGCTGCAGATCCTCGACGACGGCTACGAGCCCGAGCGCACGCTGGCGAACGTGCGCCAGGTCATCGGCCAGGGCAGCGCGCTGGCGCTGCTGTCGTGCGTCGGCACGCCCAACAACACGGCGATCGCGCCGCTGCTGGAAGAGGCCGGAATGCCGCACCTGGGACCGATCACCGGCGCCGCCTCGCTGCGCAAGCCCTCGCGCAACGTCTTTCACGTGCGCGCCAGCTACACCGACGAGGTGCTGCGCCTGATCGACCGCCTGACCGGCATGGGCCTGAAGGGGCTGGCCATCGCCTACCTGGACAACGGCTACGGGCGCGAGCTGCTGGAAGTCGGCACCGGCGCCCTGGGCGCGCTGGGGCGCAAGCCGGTGGCGCAGGTGGCCGTCGCCACGGATGGCAGCAACCTCGCCAAGGCGCTGGCGGAGCTGGCTGCGGCCCGGCCCTCGGCGGTGCTGCTGGCCACCGCCGGGACGGTGTCGGTGGAGCTGGTGCGCGGCATCAAGACGCAGCTGCCGGGTGTGCTGATGGCGGGCGTGAGCGTCACGCTGCCGGGCGCGAGCCTGCCGCAGCTGGGCGACGCCGCCAGCGGGATCGCGCTGACCATGGTGGTGCCCAATCCGCACAGCAGCAAGCTGCAGCTGGTGCGCGACTACCAGGCGGCGATGCGCGCGCAGGGCCACACCGAGTTCTCGCAGGGCAGCTTGGAGGCCTACCTGAACGCGCGCGTGCTGCTCGAAGGGCTCGAGCGCGCTGGCAAGGAGCCGACGCAGGCCAAGCTGCGCGCCGGCCTGGCGAGCATCCGCAACCTCGACCTGGGCGGTTTCGTGGTGGATTATGGCCAGCCGCCCTACGTGGGCTCGCGCTACATCGAGCTGGGGGTGCTCGGCAACACCGGGCGCTTCATCGGCTGATCCCCGGGGCCGGCGGCTGCGGCCCGGCGGGGCTGGAGGCCGGGCTCAGGGGCGCATGCTGCCCGTGTCCAGGAAGCGCTGGTGCCACGACAGCGCCTCGGCCAGGCGGTGCGGCGTGTGCTGCGCGCCGCTGCGGCGCGCGCGGTCAAAGTAGTCCTGCAGGAGCGGGCGCCAATCGGGATGGGCGCAGCGGTCGATGATCACCTGCGCGCGCTGGCGGGGGCTGAGGCCGCGCAGGTCGGCCAGACCCTGTTCGGTGACGATGATCTGCGTGTCGTGCTCGGTGTGGTCCACGTGCGAGACCATGGGCACGATGCAGGAGATCGCCCCGCCCTTGGCGGTGGACGGCGTGACGAAGAACGACAGGTAGCCATTGCGCGCGAAGTCGCCCGAGCCGCCGATGCCGTTCATCATCGCCGAGCCCATGATGTGGGTGGAGTTGACGTTGCCGTAGATGTCGGCCTCGATCATGGCGTTCATGGCGATCACGCCCAGGCGGCGCACCAGCTCCGGGTGGTTGCTGATCTGCTGCGAGCGCAGCACGATGCGCTCGCGATAAAAGGCAATGTTCTCGGTGAATTCGCGCTGTGCCTCGTGGCTTAGCGAGATCGCCGTGGCCGAGGCGGCGCGCATCTTGCCGGTGCGCAGCAGCTCCAGCATCCCGTCCTGCAGCACCTCGGAAAAACCCAGCAGCTCCTCGAAGGGCCCGTCCAGCAGCCCCGCCAGCACGGCATTGGCGACGTTGCCCACGCCCGACTGCAGCGGCAGCATGTTCTTGGGCAGGCGGCCCTTCCTGACCTCGTGGCCCAGGAAGTCGATGATGTGCGCGGCGATCGCCCGGGAATCCGCGTCCGGCTTGGCGAAGGCGGTGTGCCGGTCGGGGTGGTGCGTGGGGACCACGGCGATGACCTTGTCCGGATCGACGCGCAGGTAGGGCTCGCCGATGCGCTCGGTGGCGTGCTCCAGGTGGATGGGCTTGCGCCGCGGCGGGATGGCGGTGCCGTAGTAGATGTCGTGCATGCCCTCCAGCTCGGCCGGCGGCAGGGTGTTGACCTCCAGGATCACGTGCCTGGCGATGTCCAGCCAGGTCTTGTTGTTGCCCACCGCCGCCGAGGGGATCAGGCGCCCGTCGGGCAGGATGCCCAGCACCTCGACCACCGCCACGTCCAGCGGGCCCAGAAAGCCGAACCAGGCCTGCTGCGCCACGTGCGACAGGTGGATGTCCACATAGTCGATCGCGCCGGCGTTGATGCGCTCGCGGCACAGCGGGTCGGACTGGAACGGCAGGCGCTGGGCCATGCCGCCGACCTTGGCGAGCGCGCCGTCGAGTTCGGGCGAGGTCGAGGCGCCGGTCCAGACGTTCACCTTGAACGGCCGACCGGCCGCATGCTCGGCCTCGATGCGCGCGGCCAGCGCCTGCGGCACCAGCTTCGGATGGCCGGAGCCCGTGAAGCCGCTCATGCCCAGCGTGCTGCCGGCGGGAATCAGCGCGGCCGCCTGGTGGGCATCCATGAGCCGGGCGGCCAGCCCGGCGTGCTGGATGCGCGCGCTGGCATCCGGGCGAATCGACGGGGCGGGGGCGGGAAGGGCAGACACGGCAGGCAACTCCACACGACAGGCCTTGCGGCCGGGAAACGAAGAAGAACGGAGAAAAGGGCAGGCATTCCCGCAGGAACAGCTGCACCTCCATCTTAGCCAGGGTTTACCCGGATAGGATTCCCCTTGTTTACGATCCGACACACCATGAGCACCGCCGCCCCGATCGCCTGCCCGTCCTGCCGCCAGTCCATGGAGGCGCACCATTTTGGCGCGGCCGACGGCCAGCG
>NZ_ALEE01000413.1 GCF_000282995.1 Melaminivora alkalimesophila | reverse complement strand
CGGCCAGCGGCTGACGCTGGACCTGTGCTTTGCCTGCCAGGGCATCTGGTTCGATCCCCAGGAAACCACCCGCCTGGCGCCGGCGGCGGTGCTGCAGCTGTTCGAGCTGCTGCACGAGCGCCGCGGCGAGCAGCACCGCCCGCTGGCGCAACGGCTGGACTGCCCGCGCTGCAGCCAGCCCCTGGAGCGCGGCTACGACCTGGCGCAGGGCGGGCGCTACGTGGCCTACCGCTGCGCCGGGCGCCACGGGCGCTTTGCCACCTTCGGCGCCTTCATGGTGGAGAAGGGTTTCGTGCGCCACCTGAGCCGGTTGGAGATCGAGGCGCTGGCGGCGCGCGTGGACAGCATCGCCTGCACGGCCTGCGGCGGCAGCGTGGACATCCGGCGCGACCACGCCTGCCCCTGGTGCCGCTCGGCGCTGTCGCTGCTCGACCCGCAGGCGGTGGACCGCGCCCTGGCGCGCTTCGGCCAGTCCGCGCTCGACAGGGCGCGGCGCGCCGCGGAGGCACGCTCGCCCGGGAACCTGGCGGATGCGCTGATCGCCCTGGAGCGCCACCGCGCCCGCGAGGAGCGGGCCCGCCAG
>NZ_ALEE01000412.1 GCF_000282995.1 Melaminivora alkalimesophila | reverse complement strand
GGGCCCGCCAGCGCGAGCGGCTGGAGCGCAGCTCCGACGAGTTCGACCTGCTGGCCGCGGGCATCGAGCTGGTGTGGTCCTGGCTGCGACGCTGAGGCAGCAACCCGGGCGCTGCCGCCTCCTTTTTTGACGGCGCCGCGCTGGCGTCCGCGCCTACGCCAGGCTGGGAAATTCCTTCACGGCCCCACCCGCGGGCCCGGCGAAGAATGGCCGCGTCCCCCCCAGGCGCCTGGATGTTCCGGCGCCTGAACCCTTCCCGGAGAGAGCCCACCATGTCCAACCGAACCCTCACCGGCCTGGCGCTGGCCGCTGGCCTGGCGCTGACCGCCGGCGGCGCCTGGGCGCAGGCCGGCAATGCCGCCAGCCCGACCACGGCCACCACCCCCTCGACCACCGTCGGCACGACCGACCAGGAGGCGCGCCAGGCGACCCGGGAGGCGGTGCCGCGTTCCGACACCGCCACCCTGGTGCGCACCGGCCCCTCGGCCGCCGAGCGCGCTGCCGACATGACGAAGAACGACGACGGCAATGCGCCGCCGGCCACGCCCTCCCAGGCCCTGCGCAGCAACGACGCCCACCGCGATGGCGCGGCTGCCGCCAGTGGCGCCGCGACCAGCACCAGCACCACGGCCGACCGCAGCAGCACTGCCGCCAACGGCAACGCCGCCACTGCCCCGGCCGGTGCGTCCAGCGCAGAGCGCGCCCGCGCCCGTGCGCCGCGCGCCGACCGCAACTGAGGCGCTTCGCCCCGATCCACCCTTCATCCCCAGGAGATCTTCCATGAACACCACCACCACCGCCCACCCCGCGGCCACCTCCAGCTACCTCGTGACCGGCCTGTTCCCCGACCGCGATTCCGCCGAAGCCGCCTACAACGCGGCGCACTCGCGCGGCTACACCACCGAGGACGTGAACCTCATCATGTCGGACGATGCGCGCGCGCGCCACTTCGGCACCGAGGCCGTCGAGACGGAACTGGGCAACAAGGCCGCCAAGGGCGCAGGCATCGGCGGCGCCATCGGCGGCACCGTGGGCGCCGTGGCGGCGGCCATCGCTGCCGTCGGCACCACGCTGGCGCTGCCCGGCCTGGGCGTGGTCGTCGCCGGCCCGATCGCTGCGGCCGTGGCCGGTGCGGGCGCCGGCGCCGCCGGAGGCGGGCTGGTGGGCGCGCTGATCGGCTGGAGCATGCCCGAGGAGCGCGTCAAGGAATACGAGGAAGGTCTCAAGGAAGGCCGGATCCTCATGGGTGTGCACGCCCGCTCGGACGAGGACGCCGCCTACCTCGAGGAGCAGTGGCGCCAGAACCGCGGCGAGCGCATCTACCGCTGATGCCCGGCTGCCGGTGGCAGGGGCGGGCCGCTGCGCTCCTCCTGGCCCTGGCGGGCATTGCTGCCCATGCTGCCCCGCCCGCCGGGGATGCGGCGCCCATGGTGCCCGCGCTGTCCGGGGAAGCGCAGGCGGTGCTGGCCTGGGTGCGCGCCAGCGGCGACAACGGCGCAATGCCCTTCGCCCTGGTGGACAAGCGCGGCGCGGCGGTTCATGTGTTCGACGCCGCGGGTGCCTGGCAGGCCTCGGCGCAGGCGCTGCTGGGCCTGGCGCGCGGCGACCATTCGGTGCCCGGCATCGGCGAGCGACCGCTGTCGCAGATTGCCCTGCACGAGCGCACCACGCCGGCCGGGCGTTTCCTCTCCGAGCCGGGGCGCAACCTGCAAGGCGAGGACATTGTCTGGGTCGACTACGACGACGCCCTGTCGCTGCACCGCGTGCGCGCCACCCGGGCGTCGGAGCGGCGACTGCAGCGCCTGGCCAGCCGGGCGGTGGAGGACAACCGCATCTCCTACGGCTGCATCAACGTGCCGGCCTCGTTCTACGACCGTTTCATCGCCCCGACGCTCGGTCAGCACGCCGGGGTGATTTACGTGCTCCCAGAGACCCGCCCGGCAGCGGACTTCTTCGGCTTCGCGCCCCGGCAGCAACCGGCGCCGGCGCGCTGAGGCTGCATCCAGTGCCGCATCCGGTGCCGGTGCCAGCTCAGCCGTGCAGCGGTGCGGTGCTCGAGCGGCCGCGCGAGAGCAGGGCGTTGAGCACGATGGCGCCGAAGGTGGCGGTCCCGATGCCGCCCAGCGCGAAGTCACCGAATTTCAGCGTGAACTCGCCCGTGCCGAGGATCAGCGTGATGGCGGCGACCAGCAGGTTGCTGCTCTGCGAGAAGTCCACCCGGTTGTCCACCCAGATCTTCGCGCCGGCGATCGCGATCAGCCCGAACACCACGATCGACACACCGCCCATCACCGGCAGCGGAATGGCCTGGATCAGCGCGCCGAACTTCGGGCTGAAGCCCAGCAGCACGGCCAGCACCGCCGCCACCAGGAACACCGCGGTGGAGTAGATGCGCGTGGCCGCCATGACGCCGATGTTCTCCGCGTAGGTCGTCACGCCCGTGCCCCCGGCGGCGCCGCTCACCATGGTGGCGATGCCGTCGCCGATGAAGGCGCGGCCCATATACTGGTCGATGTTGCGCCCCGTCATGGCCGTGACGGCCTTGATGTGGCCCAGGTTTTCCGCCACCAGGATGATGACCACCGGCACGATCAGCAGCATCGCCGGCGCGCTGAATTCGGGCGCATGAAACTGCGGCATCCCCAGCCACGGCGCCGCCGCCACGCCCGACAGGTCGATCGGCTTGCCCAGCCCCATGCCGTTGGTCAGCAGCGCGTAGGCGATGCTCGCCAGCACCAGCCCCACCAGGATCAGCAGGCGCTGCACCATGCCGCGGGTGAACACCGCCACCAGCGCCACGCAGACGAAGGTCAGGGCCTGCATCCAGGCCTCGAAGTTGTTCGCCGCCATGTTCTTGATGGGCACGCCCGCCAGGTTCAGCCCGATCACCGCGACCACCGCGCCGGTCACCACCGGCGGCATGAAGCGCTCGATCCAGCCCGTGCCAACCAGGTGCACCACCACGCCCACCAGCGTGTAGATGGCGCCGCAGGCGATGATCCCGCCCAGCGCCAGGCCGATGTTCTCGTTCGGCCCCTGGCCGGCGTAGGCGGTGGCGGCGATCACCACGCCGATGAAGGCGAAGGACGAGCCCAGGTAGCTGGGCACCTTGCCGCCGGTGATCAGGAAGAAGATCAGCGTGCCGATGCCGCTCATGAACACCGCCAGGTTGGGGTCGAAGCCCATCAGGATCGGTGCCAGCACGGTCGAGCCGAACATCGCGATCACGTGCTGCACGCCCATCAGCCCGGTCTGCGGCCAGGGCAGGCGCTCGTCGGGCGCGATCACCCCGCCCGCGCGCAGCACCTCGGCCGGCCGTTCGCTCCATTGGAAGAAGCCCATCTGTCACTCCTGCTTGCAAAAAGGTGGCGCGATGGTAGAGGGTTTGGCGCCGGGCGGCAGGGTGGGGCGCCACGCGGCGCGGGCGCGCTTCTTCAGTTGGGCTGCACGTGCGCCGGCCAGGCCGGGCGGCGGCCCGTGAGCTGGCTGACGATGGCCGCCTGCAGCGGCGGCAGGCGCCGCGCGCCCTCCAGCACCACGCGCCGCGCCAGCCGCGGCAATGCGCGCGTGTCGGTGTACAGGCGCACGATGGCGTTGGTGCCCTGGAACAGCGGCCAGGCGTGCAGGTGCTGCGCGCGCGCGTAGCGCGCCAGCAGGTGGGCGGCGCCCAGGTCGCGGCCGCGCGCGTGCGCCTCGGCCAGCACGCGCGTAAGCGTCGCCACGCCCGACAGGCCCAGGTTGAAGCCGTGCGCCGTGACCGGGTGCATGCCCACGGCGGCATCGCCCAGCAGCGCGCAGCGCGCACCCGAGAAGCGGTGGGCATAGACGGCTACCAGCGGATAGGCATGGCGCTCGCCTGTCAGCTCCATGGCGCCCAGCCGGTGCTGGAACTGCGCCGCCACCTCGGCGGCGAAGGCCGCGGGCGAGAGCTCCAGCAGCGCCTGCGCCTGCCCGCTGTCGGCCGTGACCACGGCCGAG
>NZ_ALEE01000411.1 GCF_000282995.1 Melaminivora alkalimesophila | reverse complement strand
CCCCGGCCGAGCACAGCGGCGAGCCGTCCACCGGGTCGTCCGGCAGCGGCAGGATGGCGAGCGTGCGCTCGTAGCCGAAGCATTCGTGCGCCACCTGGTCGTGCGGCCGCTCGCAGCGCAGGCGGCAGACGATCACGGTGCGGCCGAAGTCGGTCATGGAAGCGCCGATGCCCAGCTGCCGGCGCGTGGCGGACAGGCGGCTGTCGGCGGCCACCACCAGCGGCGC
The DNA here is from genome assembly GCF_000282995.1 of Melaminivora alkalimesophila. Lineage (GTDB taxonomy): Bacteria > Pseudomonadota > Gammaproteobacteria > Burkholderiales > Burkholderiaceae_C > Melaminivora > Melaminivora alkalimesophila. Next base: position 443 of record NZ_ALEE01000411.1, on the reverse strand, counting down.
GCGCAGCGGCTGCGTCTGGCTGGCGCCGGCCGGCAGGTACTGCACCTCGGCGTGCGTGGCGTGGACGGCCACGCGCTGCACGCGCGCACCGGTGAGCAGGCGCACGCCGGGCGTCTGGCTGGCGACCTCCCAGGCGGTGCGGCGCAGCGCGTGGTTGGGCACGATCCAGCCCAGCCGGTCCAGGCCGGTGCCGCCGGCGTGCAGGTGCAGCGGGCCGCGGCGGCCGACCGGGCCGTCGTGCACCTCGGCGGCGGCGAGCCGGCCCACCTCGTGCGGCGCCAGGCGCTGCCAGCTGCCCAGGCGCTCCAGGGTGGCGACGTTCGGGTGCGTGAGCGCGATCTCGCGCCCGTCCGGCGCCGGGGCCGCCAGCTGCGCCTCGGGCTGCAGCTCCAGCACGGTGGCCGACAGGCCCGCCTGGCCGAGGCTGGCGGCCAGCGACAGGC
>NZ_ALEE01000410.1 GCF_000282995.1 Melaminivora alkalimesophila | reverse complement strand
GGCCGGCCGGCCCGCCCCCGACGATGAGCACATCGGCGTCGTGCGCCGGGGAGGAGGAGGGGAGGGGGTGCCGCGTGCTGCTGACCATGTGCGTGCCTGCCTGTGCCTGGGTGCCAAGAAATCGAAGCGGGAGCCCCGATTGTGGGCCGCGCGGGGCGCGCTGTCTTGTGGCGGGTCAACGCGCGCGCCTTGGCGCCTCTTCCTACGCTGCCCGGGCCAGGACGTGCCTAGAGTGGGAAGTCCAGCAACTGCCGAGCAAAGGATTCCGACATGCGCGTGGACATCTACCGCAGACCCGAGGCCGAAGGGCGCTTCTCCTACCTGGCCGTGCCCGAGGGCAAGCCCATCCCGCAGGAGGCCACCAACGTCGACTGGAGCCAGGAGCGGCGCGGCGTCGAGATGGACGAGGGCCAGGGCGAATGGGCCGAGCTGGGCATTCCCGAGCCCGGGCGGCAGCTGCGCGAGAAGGGCTACGCCATCACCAGCGTGGAAGAGCAGCCGCGGGACTGATCGCGGGCGGCGGCGGTGTCGCCGACTGCACAGCGCACGGCCTGCGGCCGCGCTACGCTGACGCCATGGAGACACCCGCCCGCACCCCTGACACCACCGGCGCCGCCGGGGAACGCCCGGCCTACGTGCCGCAGATCCGCCTGTACCAGGACTGGCTCGAACGCGAGCGCGGCCTGCGCTTTGCCGACTACGACGCCCTGTGGCGCTGGTCCACCACCGAGCTTGATGCCTTCTGGCAGAGCATCTGGGACTACTTCGACCTGCGCTCGCCCACGCCCCACACGGCGGTGCTGGCGACCAATCGCATGCCCGGCGCACGCTGGTTCCCCGGCGCGCAGGCCAACTACGCGCGCCAGGTGCTGCGCCACGTGGATGCGGCGCACGCCGCCGGCCAGCCGGCGCTGATTGGCTGCAACGAGCGCGGCGAGCGCCGCGAACTGTCCTGGCCGGAGCTGCGCCGGCAGGTGGCGGCGCTGGCGCTGCACCTGAAGGCGGCGGGCATCGAGCCCGGCGACCGGGTGGTGGCCTACCTGCCCAACATCCCCGAGACCATGGTCGCCTTCCTCGCCTGCGCGAGCGTCGGCGCGGTCTGGAGCGTGTGCGCGCCGGACATGGGCACGCACGCCGTGCTCGACCGCTTCCGCCAGATCGGCCCGAAACTGCTGCTGGCGGTCGATGGCGTGGTGCACGGCGGGCGCGAGCACGACCGGGGGGCGGTGCTGGAGGAATTGCGCGCCGAGCTGCCGAGCGTGCAGCAGGTGATCCTCGTGAACAACCTGGACGCCGCGCGCCAGGTGGCCGGCACCACCCGCTACCACGACATCGTCGCGCGCGACGACGCCGAGGTCGCGGCCTTCGAGCCGCTGTGGCTGCCCTTCGACCACCCGCTGTGGATCGTCTATTCCAGCGGCACCACCGGCCTGCCCAAGCCCATCGTGCACGGCCACGGCGGCATGGTGCTGGTCATGCTGCAGCTGGGCGCGCTGCACAACGACATCGGCTGCAGCTACGCGGCCAACAGCTTCGGCGAGCGTTATCACTGGTACAGCTCCACCGGCTGGATCATGTGGAATGCGCAGCTCAGCGGGCTGCTGGCGGGCGCGACCTGCGTGCTGTTCGACGGCAGCCCGGGCGGCAGCCGCGAGCAGCCGGACTGGACCGTGCTGTGGCGCATGGCGGCGCGCGAGCGCGTGAGCTTCTTCGGCGCCGGCGCCGCCTTCTACGCCAACTGCATGAAGGCCGGCATCGCGCCCGCGCAGTGCGGCGACCTGTCGCGCATCCGCGTGCTGGGCAGCACCGGCTCGCCACTGTCGGCCGAGGTACAGGAGTGGGGCAGCCGCTTCCTGGCCGAGGCGGGGGTTCCGGAAGTGTGGTGGTGCAACATCTCCGGCGGCACGGACTTTGCCGGGGCCTTCATCGGCGGCAACCGCGAACTGCCGCAAACGCCCGGGCGGCTGCAGTGCCGCATGCTGGGCGCGGCGGTGGAAGCCTGGGACGACAGCGGGCGCCCGGTTCTCGACGCGGTGGGCGAGCTGGTGTGCACGCAGCCGATCCCCTCCATGCCGCTGTTCCTGTGGGGCGACGAGGACGGCGCGCGCTACCACGCCAGCTACTTCGAGATGTTCCCGCCCGGCCACGGCCGGCGGCCCGGCGGCGGCGACCTCGGCCCCGAGGCCGGCAGCGTCTGGCGCCACGGCGACTGGATCGAGATCGGCTCGGCCGCGCACCCGGGCTGCGTCATCTACGGGCGCAGCGACGCGACCATCAACCGCCACGGCCTGCGCATGGGCACGAGCGAGATCTACAGCGCCGTGGAGGCGCAGCCCGAGGTGCTCGACAGCCTGGTGGTGGACCTGGAATACCTCGGCCGCGAGAGCTTCATGCCGCTGTTCGTCGTGCTGCGCGAGGGCCACCAACTCGACGCGGCACTCACGGAGCGCATCCGCGCGGCGATCCGCCAGTCCCTGAGTCCGCGCTTTCTGCCCGACGAGATCGTGCAGGTGGCGCAGGTGCCGCGCACGCTCAGCGGCAAGAAGCAGGAGCTGCCGATCAAGAAGCTGCTGCTGGGCCAGCCGCTGGAGAAGGTGGTGAACCGCGACGCCATGGCCAACCCGGAGTGCCTGGACTGGTACGTGGACTACGCGGCGCGGCGCGCGCGGGGCTGAAAGGGCCGGGCGCCGGGCCGGGGCGCGAACGCTCCGGCGTCCGACACGGCCGGGTGGCGGCGCGCTCCACAATGCGCCCATGCCGGCATCCACCCCGACCCCGAAGCCCAAGCGTTTCTCCATGATCCGCGAGTTCCAGCTCGCGGACTGGTTCACGCTGGCCAATGCCGTCAGCGGCGTGGGCGCGCTGTTCGCCGCCATGAGCTTCCTGGAAACCGGCGAGGCCTGGCACGTGCACCTGGCGGCGGCGCTGGTGCTGGCGGCGCTGGTCTTCGACGTGCTCGACGGGCGCGTGGCGCGCTGGCGGCGCAAGTCCTCGGAGCTCGGGCGCGAGCTCGATTCGCTGGCCGACGTGATCTCGTTCGGCGTGGCGCCGGCGGTGCTGGCCTACGCCTGCGGCATGCAGGGGCTGTACGACCGCATCGTGCTGGCCTATTTCGTCGCCTGCGGCGTCTCGCGGCTGGCGCGCTACAACGTCACGGCCGAGGCCCTGTCGGGCGGCACGGGCGGCAAGGTCAGCCACTTCGAGGGCACGCCCATCCCCACCTCCATCGTGCTGGTGGGGCTGCTGTCGCTGGCGGCGGCGCGCGGCGCGCTGGGCGACGCGCTGTGGCTGGGCAGCGTGCAGATCGCCGGCTTCACGCTGCACCCGCTGGTGCTGCTGTTCGCGCTGTCGGGCTCGCTCATGATCAGCCGCATCCGCATCCCGAAGCTGTAACCTGGAGAAACGCTGGGGCGCCGCGCGCCCGAGGGCCGGCCGGTGCGAGGGCGCGCGGGTACACTTTGCGGCTTCGATCGAGCAGCGGCGCCCGCGCGGCGCCTTCACCATCCATGTCCGACGGCCAGGCGGGCCCCACCCGCAGCAGCATTGACCTGAAGAGCGCCCAGTTGCCCGTGGTGGCCGTGGTCCTGAAGACCACCGACGCCGGGCAGCTGGCTGCGGAACTGGCGTCGCGCCTGGAGGGCGAACCTGGGTTCTTCGACGGGGAGCCGGTGGCGATCGACCTGTCGGCCGTGCAGCATGACCCCCAGCCCATCGATTTTGTCGCCCTGGTGGCCGAGCTGCGCCGCCACCACGCCCGCCCGGTGGCGGTGC
>NZ_ALEE01000409.1 GCF_000282995.1 Melaminivora alkalimesophila | reverse complement strand
GCAGCAGCCGCGGCCGGCTGGCCAGCGCCATGGCGATCATGGCGCGCTGGCGCTGCCCGCCGGAGAGCTGGTGCGGAAAGCTCTTCGCCCGCCGCTCAGGCTCGGCGATGCCGGTGGAAGCCAGCAGCTCCACCGCCGCCTGCAGCGCCGCCGCGCGGCCCAGGCCCTCCTTGAGCTGCAGCACCTCCGCCACCTGCTCGCCCACGGCCATCAGTGGATTGAGCGCCGTCATGGGCTCCTGGAACACCATCGCGATGTCCCCGCCGCGCACGCCTAGCAGCTCGCGCTCGGGCAGCTGCAGCAAATCGCCCCGGCCGGCAAGCTCTGCCCGTCCCGTGACGCGGGCGTCGCCTGCCAGCCGCAGCAGCGCCAGCGCCGTGACGGTCTTGCCCGAGCCCGATTCGCCCACCAGGGCAAGCTTCTCGCCCGGCTGCACGTCGAAACCCACGCCATGCACCACCTGCTTGCTGCCGAAGCGCACGTCCAGGTCGCGCACCCGCAGCAGTGGCCCGGTGGCCTCGCCCCTTCGCAAGGAATTGCGCACGTCGTCAGCCCCCCGCCTTGCGCGGATCGAGCGCATCGCGCAGCGCATCGCCCATGAAGGTGAGCAGCAGCAGCGTCGTTACCAGCACGCCGAAGGTGGACAGCGAGATCCACCACGCATCGATGTTGTTCTTGCCCTGGCTGAGCAGCTCGCCCAGGCTGGGCGTGCCCGGCGGCACCCCCAGGCCAAGGAAGTCCAGCGAGGTCAGCGCCAGGATCGCCGCCCCCATCCGAAAGGGCAGGAAGGTGACGACCGGCGTCATGCTGTTGGGCAGGATGTGGCGCCAGACGATCTGCCGGCCCGGCACCCCGAGCGCGCGCGCCGCCTTCACGTAGTCGAGCTGGCGGTTGCGCAGGAATTCCGCGCGCACGTAGTCCGCCAGGCCCATCCAGCCAAAGAGCGACAGCAGCACCAGCAGCAGCGCGATGCTGGGCGCGAACACCGCGCTGAAGATGATCAGCAGGTACAGCTCCGGCATCGAGCCCCAGACCTCGACGAAACGCTGCATCGCCAGGTCGGTGCGCCCGCCGATGAAGCCTTGCAGCGCCCCCGCGGCAATGCCCAGGACGACGCCCACCGCCGTGAGCGCCAACCCGAACAGCACGCTTACGCGAAAGCCGTAGATCAGCTGCGCCAGCATGTCGCGGCCGCGGTCGTCGGTGCCCAGCCAGTTCTCGCGCGAGGGCGGCGCCGGGTTCGGCTCGCGCGTGAAATAGTTCAGCGTATCGGGGCCGTAGGGGTTCAGTGTGTACAGCGCCCAGTTGCCGCCTTCGGTGATGCGCTGGCGCACGAAGGGGTCGAGGTAGTCCGCCGGGGTGGAGAAGTCGCCCCCGAAGCTCGTCTCCGGGTAGTCGCGCACGAGCGGGAAATAGAACTCGCCCTCGTAGCGCACCAGCAGCGGCCGGTCGTTGCTGACCAGCTCCGCGCCGAGGCTCAGCAGCACCAGCGTACAGAACACGACCAAGCTCCAGAAGCCCAGGCGGTTGGCGCGAAAGCGCCGCCAGGCGCGCTGGCGCGGCGACAGGCTGGGCGCTGCCC
>NZ_ALEE01000408.1 GCF_000282995.1 Melaminivora alkalimesophila | reverse complement strand
CTGGCCCCTGCCGGCGGCCGGGAAAGCTCGGGAGCAAGGGGTGCCACCATCCTCAGTCGAACTTCACGCGCGGGTCCACCCACACGTAGCACAGGTCGCTCACCAGCTTGGTCACCAAGCCGATCAGCGTGAACAGGAACAGGGTGCCCAGCACCACGGGATAGTCGCGCCGGATCACGCTCTCGTAGCTCAAAAGCCCCAGCCCATCGAGCGAGAACAGCGTCTCGATCAGCAACGAGCCGGTGAAGAAGGCGCCCACGAAGGCGGCCGGAAAGCCCGTCACGATGGGGATCAGCGCGTTGCGGAACACATGCTTCCACAGCACCTGGCGCTCGGTCAGCCCCTTGGCGCGCGCCGTCAGCACGTACTGCTTGCGGATCTCTTCCAGGAAGGAATTCTTGGTCAGCATGGCGGTCACGGCGAAGCTGCCCGCGACCATGGCGGTGACGGGCAGCGTGATGTGCCACAGGTAGTCCACGATGCGCGCGCCCCAGGAAAGCTCGTCCCAGTTGGCCGAGGTCAGGCCGCGCAGCGGGAACCACTGCAGCTGCCCGCCGAAGATCACCAGCAGCGCCACGCCCAGCACGAAGCCGGGAATCGCGTAGCCCACCAGGATGACGAGCGTGGTCACGAAGTCGAAGCGCGAGCCTGCGCGCACGGCCTTGACCACCCCCAGCGGCACCGCCACCAGGTAGCTGATCAGGAAGGTCCACAGGCCCAGGCTGATCGACACCGGCAGCTTTTCCTTGATGAGCTGCCACACGTCCTTGTTCTGGAAGAAGCTGCGCCCCAGGTCGAAGCGCGCGAACTGGCCCAGCATCTGCAGGAAACGCTGGTGCGGCGGCTTGTCGAAGCCGTAGAGCTGCTTGATCTGCTCGAGCCGCTGCGGATCCACCCCTTGCGCGCCGCGGTAGGCCATGCCGCCGCCCTCGCCCGCACCGCCGCCCGCCCCGGCCATGCCGGCCTTGGCCTCGGCCAGGTACTGCTCGACCGGCCCGCCGGGCACGAACTGGATCACGACGAAGGTCAGCAGCAGCACACCCAGCAGCGTGGGCAGCATGAGCAGCAGGCGCTTGAGGACGTAGGCGAACATGGCGGCCTCAACCCCTCTCCGCCCTGCAGCGGGCGCCCGCAGCGCCGGACAAGCGCGTCACAGCCACCGCCGCACCTCCTGCCGGTACTGCGTGTACGCGGGGCCGAACCGCTCCTGCAGCGCCCGCTCCTCCGGCAGGATCTGAAAGCGCGTGATCCAGGCGACGAAGACCACCAGGGCCAGCAGCGCCAGCACGTCGCCCAGCCACAGGCACAGCGCCAGCAGCAGCAGCGCCAGGCCCAGGTACATGGGGTTGCGCGTGAAGCGGTAGGGGCCCTCGCGCACCAGCGCGCGCGAGCGCCCGGGCTGCAGCGGGCTGGCCGTCGTGCGCGCGCGCCGAAACAGCCCCAGCGCCCACAGCGTCAGCACCGCCCCCAAAAGCAGGCACAGCCCGGCCCCCACGAGCCGCGGCCCCGCCGGCAGATGCCAGCCGACCCCGGGCGCACTCAGCCCCCACGCCAGTGCGGCGCAGGCGAGGGTCACCAGCGGCGGGGGAATCTTCAGCTCCAGGGGTTTCATGCAGGGCCGTGCAGGGGATGCGCTCCAGGTACTGGAAAGGGTACTTCATCGCGGTCGCTGGGCGCCGCCCCCTTCAGGGCTGCCGCGCCCACCAGGTCTCCACCGCCCACATCTCGCCCGGAGAGTATGGCGGCACCACGTCCGGGCGCGCCAGGCGCCAGGCGTTGTAGACCATGCGGTGCGTCCCGGCGGACCACTGCGGGATCAGGTAGTGCTCGTGCGCGATGATGCGCTCGAGCGCGTGGCAGGCGGGCAGCATCTGCTCGAGCGTCTTGGCAGAGACCATCGCCCGGATGGCGGCGTCCACCGCCGGGTTCTTCACGCCGGGGAAATTGCCCGAGTCCTCCTGGTCGGCCGCCTGGCTGCCGAACAGGTCGGCGAATTCCTGGCCCGGGTTGTTCGTGCCCTGGTAGGCGATGGTGGTGATGTCGAAGTCGAACTTCTGCAGCCGCTGCTGGTAGAGCGCGAAATCGACCGAGCGGAAGCGCAGCACGATGCCGAGCTTGCGCAGGTTGTGCATCCACGACGAGAGCGTGCGCATCCCGCCCTCGCTGCTGTCCATGTATTCCAGCTCGAAGGGCTCGCCGCGCGCGTTGCGCAGCACGCCGCCCTGCACCGTCCAGCCGGCCTCGGCCAGCAGCGCCTGCGCGCGGCGCAGGTTGGCCCGCAGCGCGGCCGCATCCTCGGGCGCCGGCGGCACGAACATCGGCCCGAAGACGGCCGGCGGGAGCACGCTGCGCCAGGGTTCGAGCAGCGCCAGTTCCTCGGCCGTGGGTGTGCCCTGCGTCTCGCACACCGTGTTGCCGAACAATCCGTGCACGCGCTGGTAGGCGCCGTAGAACAGCCGCCGGCTCATCCACTCGAAATCGAAGGCCAGTCCCAGCGCCTCGCGCACGCGCCGGTCGGCAAGAAGCGGGCGGCGCGTGTTCAGCACGAAGCTCTGGAAACCCGAGGGCAGCCTGTGGGCAAACTCGCCCTTGACCAGCTCGCCCGAGTCGAACTTCTTGCCATTGACCCGCCGCGCCCAGTCGCCCGCGCTGAAAAACCGCATCAGGTCGAACTCGCCCGCCTTGAGCGCCTCCAGCCGCGCCGTGTTGTCCTTGTAGATCTTGACCAGGATGCGGTCGAAGTTGGCCGTGCCGCGGCGCACGGGCAGGTCGCGCGCCCAGTAGTCCGGGTCGCGCACGTAGGTGATGTCCTTGCCGAAGTTCACCGGCCCGATGCGGTAGGGGCCGCTGCCGATCGGGATGTCCATCACCACCTGGTCAAACGGCTTGGGCCTGCCCGCCTCGTCCCGCCCCCAGTCGCGGCTGAACACCGGCAGCCCCCCCACGGTCAGCGGCAATTCCCGGTTGGGCCGCCGGAAGCGGTAGCGCACCGTGCGCTCGTCCAGCACCTCCAGCCCCTCGACGTCCGCCAGCAGCGTCTTGTAGGCTGGCGAGGTGTGCGGGCCCATGAGCGTGTCGAAGCTGTGCTGCACATCGGCCGCCAGCACCGGCTTGCCGTTATGGAAGCGCGCCTCGGGCCGCAGCCGGAAGGTGGCGGACAGGCCGTCCGGCGCGACGCTCACGTCCTCGGCGAGCAGCCCGTAGCCGGTCGCCGTCTCGTCCATGGAGCCGACCAGCAGCGTGTCGAACATCAGCGCCGCCAGGTAGGCCGGGGCGCTGCCGCGGATGGTGAAGGGGTTGTACTTGTCGAAGGTGGAGACGCGCAGGTTGCTCACCAGCCGCAGCTCGCCGCCCTTGGGCGCCTGCGGGTTCACGTAGGGCAGGTGCGCGAAATCCGCCGGCAGCGCCGGCTCGCCCCACATGGCGTAGGCGTGCGCCGCCCACCCGGCCGGGGCCGCCAGGGCCAGGCAGGCACTCAGCGCGCAGGTCAGCCAATACCGCATGCGACAATTCTGCATCACCTGAAACACCTATTCCTGGAGCCGACAACAATGGGTTTTCTCGCTGGCAAGAAGCTGCTCGTCACGGGCGTGCTGTCCAACCGTTCCATCGCCTACGGCATCGCACGCGCCTGCCATGAGCAGGGTGCCCAGCTGGCCTTCAGCTACGTGGGCGAGCGCTTTCGTGGCCGCATCACCGAATTCGCCGCCGAGTTCGGCTCCGAGCTGGTGTTCGATTGCGACGTGGCCGAGGACGCGCAGATCGAGCGCATGTTTGCCGGCCTGCACGAGGCCTGGGGCCGTTTCGACGGCTTTGTGCACAGCATCGGCTTCGCCCCGCGCGAGGCGATTGCCGGCAATTTCCTCGACGGTCTGTCGCGCGAGGCCTTTCGCGTCGCGCACGACATTAGCGCCTACAGCTTCCCGGCCATGGCCAAGGCCGCCCTGCCCCACCTGAACGACAAGTCGGCGCTGCTGACGCTGTCGTACCTGGGCGCTTTGCGCTCCATCCCCAACTACAACACCATGGGCCTGGCCAAGGCCTCGCTGGAAGCCTCCGTGCGTTATCTGGCCGAGGCCGTGGGCCGCACCGAGGACGGCCGCTCCATCCGCGTCAACGGCATCTCCGCCGGCCCCATCAAGACGCTGGCCGCCAGCGGCATCAAGGATTTCGGCAAGCTCCTGGGCCGCGTGGCCGAGGCCGCGCCGCTGCGCCGCAACGTAACCATCGAGGACGTGGGCAACGTCGCGGCCTTCCTGCTCTCGGACCTGGCCAGCGGCGTGACGGCCGAGATCACCTACGTGGACGGGGGTTTCAGCCAGACGGCGGGCCTGTCGGCCGACCAGGTCTGACGCCCCGGCGCCCAGCCTCCCGCCCGCAGCGCGCGTGGACCGCGGCTGCGGGTTTTTTCGTGCCGGCCGGCGCTCCTCAGATGATGCGGCTGTAGGCGCCGTCGTCGCCCACCTGCACCAGCTTCTTGCCCTTGCCGGCGTTGCTGCGCGACTTCGGGATCTCGGTCTTCTCGGCCGTCACGCAGTCCGCGTAGTAACGCACCACGCCCTCCTCGTCCTCGATCTCCACCAGGCCGTGGATGTCGGTCTCGAAGCCCGGGCACAGCTTGGAGAACTCGCGCGAGAACTTCAGGTAGTCCACGATCTTCTTGTTGAAGACCTCGCCGGGGATCAAGAGCGGGATGCCCGGCGGGTAGGGCGTGATCAGGCTGGTCGTGATGCGCCCCTCTAGCTCGTCGATGGGCACGCGCTCGGTGCGCCGCTGGGCGATGTGCGCGAAGGCGTCGGCGGGCTTCATGGCCGGCGTCAGATCCGAGAGGTACATCTCGGTCGTCAGTCGCGCCACGTCGTAGCGGGCGTAGAGCTCGTGCACGTGCTGGCACAGGTCCTGCAGGCCCATGCGCTCGTAGCGCTTGTGCTGGGCGCAGAACTCCGGAAGGATGCGCCACATCGGCTGGTTTTTCTCGTAGTCGTCCTTGAACTGCTGCAGCGCCGCCAAGAGCGTGTTCCAGCGGCCCTTGGTGATGCCGATGGTGAACATGATGAAGAACGAGTACAGCCCGGTCTTCTCCACCACCACGCCGTGCTCGGCCAGGTACTTGGTGACGATGGACGCGGGAATGCCGGTGCGATCGAACTTGCCGTCCAGGTTCAGGCCCGGCGTGACGATCGTGGACTTGATCGGGTCCAGCATGTTGAAGCCGTCGGCCAGCGGCCCGAAGCCGTGCCAGCGGCCCTTGCCCTTCTTGCCCTTGCCATCCGGGCGCAGGATCCAGTCGTCGGCGCGGCCGATGCCCTCCTCCACCAGCCCATCCGGGCCCCAGACCTTGAACCACCAGTCGCCCTTGCCGAAGTCTTCCTCGACCTCGCGCATGACGCGGCGAAAGTCCAGCGCCTCCAGGATCGATTCCTCCACCAGCGCCGTGCCGCCGGGCGGCTCCATCATGGCGGCCGCCACGTCGCAGCTGGCGATGATGCTGTACTGCGGGCTGGTCGAGGTGTGCATCAGGTACGCCTCGTTGAACAGGTGGCGGTCGAGCTTGGTGGTCTGGCTGTCCTGCACCAGCACGTGGCTGGCCTGGCTGATGCCCGCCAGCAGCTTGTGCACCGACTGGGTCGAATAGACCACCGACTGCTTAGGCCGCGGCCGCTTCTTGCCCATGGCGTGGAAGCTGCCGTAGAACGGGTGGAAGGCCGCGTGCGGCAGCCAGGCCTCGTCGAAGTGCAGGTTGTCCACGTAGCCATCGAGCATGCCCTTGATGACTTCCGTGTTGTAGAGCACGCCATCGTAGGTGCTCTGCGTCAGCGTCAGCACGCGCGGGCGCACCGCCTCGGCATCCACCCCCTTGAGCAGCGGGTTGGCGCGGATCTTCTGGCGGATGGTCTCCGGCTCGAACTCGGACTTCGGGATCGGCCCGATGATGCCGAAGTGGTTGCGCGTGGGTTTCAGGAACACCGGCACCGCGCCCGTCATGATGATCGAGTGCAGGATCGACTTGTGGCAGTTGCGGTCCACCACCACCACGTCGCCCGGCGCCACCGTGTGGTGCCAGACCATCTTGTTGCTGGTCGAGGTGCCGTTGGTGACGAAGAAGCAGTGGTCGGCGTTGAAGATGCGCGCCGCGTTGCGCTCGGATTCGCCAATGGCGCCGTTGTGGTCCAGCAGCTGGCCGAGTTCCTCCACCGCGTTGCACACGTCGGCGCGCAGCATGTTCTCGCCATAGAACTGGTGGTACATCTGGCCCACCGGGCTTTTCAGGAAGGCCACGCCGCCCGAGTGGCCCGGGCAGTGCCAGGAGTAGGAACCGTCCTCGGCGTAGTCCAGCAGCGCCTTGAAGAACGGCGGCTTCACCCCTTCCAGGTAGCTCTTGGCCTCGCGGATGATGTGGCGCGCGACGAACTCCGGCGTATCCTCGAACATGTGGATGAAGCCGTGCAGCTCGCGCAAGATGTCGTTGGGCAGGTGGCGCGCGGTCTTGGTCTCGCCGTGCACGTAGATCGGCACGTCGGCGTTCTTCCTGCGCACTTCGCTGATGAAGTTGCGCAGGCTCAGCACCACCGGGTCATGGCCCGTGCCGAGCGTGAACTCCTCGTCGTCCACCGACAGGATGAAGGCGCTGGCGCGGCTTTGCTGCTGGGCGAACTGCGTCAGGTCGCCGTAGCTGGTGACGCCCAGGACATCGAAGCCCTCGGCCTCGATGGCCTGGGCCAATGCCCGGATCCCGAGGCCGGAGGTGTTCTCCGAACGATAGTCCTCGTCGATGATGACGATGGGAAAGCGAAACTTCATGCCCTGCCCCTCCGGCGTGCGGGATAAACAAGCGAAACGGCAAAGTGTAAGGAATAAGAGCAGCCGCCCCTGTGAGACTTTTGCCATTTCGCACAGAATCACAGGATCTTTGCGCCGCCCGCACGGCGCTCCACCAACGAGCCACAAGGGAGACAGCACATCATGGAACTGGACGCATCCACCCTGTGGTGGCTGATGGCCGGCGCCGCCGTGGTGGCGGAACTGCTGACCGGCACCTTCTACCTGCTGATGCTTGCCGTGGGCCTGGCCGCGGGCGCGCTGGCGGCCCACGCCGGGCTGGGGGCAGCGGCGCAGCTGAGCCTGGGCGCGCTGGCCGGCAGCGCCGCCGTGCTGGGCGCCTACCTGGTGCGCCGCACCCGCCCGGGCGAGCCGTCGGCGCGCGCCGACCGCAGCGTCAACCTGGACGTGGGTGAGGTGGTGCACATCGACGCCTGGGCGCCGGACGGCACGGCCACGGTGCGCTACCGCGGCGCCGCCTGGACCGCCATCCACCGCCCCGGCATCACGCCCTCCATCGGGGCCCACCGCGTCGCCGAACTGGTGGGCAACCGCCTGCTGGTCGATCCGCTGTAGCACACTGCCAGCCCAACGCATCCCCTGTTTCAACCCGAGGGCCCGCCATGGAAGTCGCCATCGTCCTGTTCGTTATCGCCGTGCTGTTCATCGTGCGCTCGGTGCAGATCGTTCCCCAGCAGCACGCCTGGGTGAAGGAGCGCCTGGGCCGCTACGCCGGTACGCTCTCGCCCGGCCTGAAGTTCATCATTCCCTTCGTGGACCGCATCGCCTACCGCCACAGCCTCAAGGAAATACCGCTGGAGGTGCCCAGCCAGGTCTGCATCACCAAGGACAACACGCAGCTGCAGGTGGACGGCATCCTGTACTTCCAGGTGACTGACCCGATGCGCGCGAGCTATGGCTCGTCCAACTACATCATGGCCGTGACGCAACTGGCGCAGACCTCGCTGCGCAGCGTGATCGGCCGGCTGGAGCTCGACAAGACCTTCGAGGAGCGCGACATGATCAACGCCCAGGTGGTCGCCGCCATCGACGAGGCGGCGCTGAACTGGGGCGTGAAGGTGCTGCGCTACGAGATCAAGGACCTGACGCCGCCGGCCGAGATCCTGCGCGCCATGCAGGCGCAGATCACGGCCGAGCGCGAGAAGCGCGCCCTGATCGCCGCCTCCGAGGGGCGCCGCCAGGAGCAGATCAACATCGCCACCGGCGAGCGCGAGGCCTTCATCGCCCGCTCCGAGGGTGAGAAGCAGGCCGCCATCAACAAGGCGCAGGGCGAGGCCACGGCGCTGCTGACCGTGGCGTCCGCCACCGCCCAGGCGATCGAGCGCGTGGCCAGCGCCATCCAGCAGCCCGGCGGCGAACAGGCGGTGCAGCTGCGCGTGGCCGAGCAGGCCGTGCAGGCCTATGCCCGCGTGGCCTCCGATGCGAACACCACCCTCATCGTGCCGAGCAACATGACGGAAGTCTCCGCCCTGATTGGCTCAGCCATGCAGATGGTGCGCACCGGCGGCGGAGCGCGGCCCTCCTGAGCGGCCGCGGCCGCGGCGTTCATTCGCGCACCTCGCGCCGGTCCGGCTCGTCGCTGGGCTCGACCCGGTCGGACATGATCTCGCTGGGCGGGGCGATGTCGCCGCTGTCGCTGCCCACGTCCTCCCAGGTGCCGTCGGTGCGGCGTGTGTCGCCGCGCGGATGGCCCATCGTGCCGTCGTCGAAATCGAGCGGGCCGTCCTGAGGAATGTCGTCCAGCGGATGGGCCGTGATTTCGTCCATGCCCGCCGAGACGTCCTTTTCCGCGCTCATGGTGGCGTTGGCCTCGGCAGAGGTCTCCGCCTGGGCTGTGGCCTCGTCAGGGGTGTCGGCTGCCAGCGAGCCGGGGATGCTTCGGGTCACCATGTCTCGTTCTCCTGTGTGCAGACCGGGAGGGGCTCCCTGCCTGGGCCTCCAGCATCCGCGGTCGGGCCGCGCCCTCCGGTCGGGGGCGACCCACAGCCCCGGTAGGAAGGCGCCGGCACGCTGCGCCCCGTAGGCCGGGCCCTACCTGCGTTCGGGCGGCGCTCCGGCAGCCACAAGGCATCTGCGCTGCGGCCTCTCGCACGCCGCTGCGGCAACGCTTGGCCCCATGGAGAGCAGCCCACCATGAGCAAGATACAGAACGCAGTCCTCGGCGTCATGAAGGACATCGCCACCACCGGCATCGCCAAGCTGCAGCGCAACGTGCAGCAGGGCTATACCTTCCGCGGCATCGAATCGGCCATGAACGAGCTGTCGCCGCTGCTGGTCAAGCACGGCATCACCGTGACCCCGGCCTACACCGACCTGAGCATCCACGAGCGCTTCCGCGGCGACCCCAAGGACGGGCGCGCGATCCGCTTCTGCACGCTCAAGGGCATTTTCCGCTT
Source organism: Melaminivora alkalimesophila (assembly GCF_000282995.1). GTDB lineage: Bacteria > Pseudomonadota > Gammaproteobacteria > Burkholderiales > Burkholderiaceae_C > Melaminivora > Melaminivora alkalimesophila. The sequence continues at coordinate 423 of NZ_ALEE01000408.1, read as the reverse complement.
CTCCGCCGAGGACGGCTCGCACGTGGTCAGCGAGTGCTATGGCGAGGCGATGGACGCCGGCGACAAGGCCGTCACCAAGGCGCAATCCATCGCTTTCCGAACCGCCCTGTTTCAGCAGTTCGTCGTGCCCACCATGGCGATGGACCCGGAGAGCTACCTCGATCCGGACGATGACGACATGCCGATCGGCCCCGAGCCTTCGCGCGAGCTGCTGGAGGCGGCCACCAACGCCGCCAACGCCGGTCTGGATGCCTACCGCAGCTTCTGGCAAAGCTCCATGCCGGACGAGCGCATGGCCCTGGCCGGACGGCACGCGGAGCTGAAGGCCACGGCCCAGCGCGTGTCCGACGGCGGCGCCGCGAATGCAGGTCAGTGATGCCCCGCAGGGCAGCGCCGAGTGGCACAGGCTGCGGCTCGGCAAGG
>NZ_ALEE01000407.1 GCF_000282995.1 Melaminivora alkalimesophila | reverse complement strand
GCTCGGCAAGGCAACCGCCAGCCGCTTTGCCGACGTGCTGGCCGGCGGCCGGGGCCTGACGCGGCGCGCCTACGCCACGCAGCTGGCGCTGGAGATCCTCACCGGACGCGCGCTGGAAGGCTACACCTCGCTGGCGATGGAGCTGGGCACCGAGCGCGAGCCCATCGCCCGCGCGGAGTACGAGGCACTCACGGGCAATTTCGTCACCGAAGTCGGCTTTTGCCTGCACGAGCACCTGCCCTGCGGCGCCTCGCCCGACGGGCTGGTGGACGAGGACGGAGGCGTCGAGATCAAGTGCCCGCGCGAGCGCACCCACGCAGAGTACCTGGCGCTGCCGGCCGAGCCGGCGATCTACACCCCCCAGATCCAGGGCTGCCTGTGGATCACCGGGCGGCAATGGTGGGATTTCGTGAGCTTCAACCCCGCTTTCCCGCCCAACGCACGCACCGTGGTGCGGCGCGTGCGGCGGGACGAGGCATTCATTGACCGGCTGCAGCAGGCGATCGTCTCCTTCAGCCAGGAAGTGCAGGAACTGGTGGAGCTGATCCGGGACTACCGCAACCCGGAGCTGGCCTGAGGCGCGGCGGCCCTCACAACCCGAAGCCCGAGCCCGCGCCCAGCAGCGTCGCCACCCCCAGGAGTGCGAAGATCGCGGCCGCGATGGAGTGCACCAGCTTCATCGGAATACGGTGGGCCAGCTTGTCGCCGACGAAGACCGCCGGCACGTCCGCCAGCAGCATGCCGAGCGTGGTGCCGACGACCACCAGCAGCGGGCTGGCGTAGTGCGCCGCCATGGCCACGGTGGCAATCTGCGTCTTGTCGCCAATCTCGGCCAGGAAGAAGGTCACGAGGGTCGCGCCGAACACGCCGAAGCGCTTCGCGACCTGCGTCTCTTCCTCCTCGATCTTGTCGGGGATCAGCGTCCAGACGGCCATCCCCAGGAAGGACGCGCCCAGGATCCAGCGCAGGATCTCAGGCGGCACGGCGGTCGTGATCCAGGCGCCCAAGGCGCCGGCCAGGCCGTGGTTGACCAGGGTGGCACACAGAATGCCAGCGATGATGGGCCAGGGCTTCTTGAAGCGCGCCGCCAGGATGAAGGCCAGCAACTGGGTCTTGTCGCCGATCTCGGCCAGGGCGACGACGCCCGTCGAGACGAAGAGAGCTTCCACGAAATATCCTCAAGGCCGGTTCGAAGACGAATGACCACACCGCTTCCCCGGCCAGTCCGGAGGCGGTGTGGTCAAAGGTCTTGCCAGGCCAAGGGACTGCCTACGCCATGGCCTGCGGGCCAAGTGTGTTGACGTAGGCCTCTTCGAACGAAGAGCGGCTACTCCCCAATGACGGGCGCCATTATGGCCTGTCGTGCGCGGGCCCTGCCCCAATCCCGCACCGCAGGGCACGGCGGCGCCCGAAGGACCGCCGGCACCCTGCGTCCCCGCCGGGCGATCAGCCGTCCGCAGACTGCCCCAGCAAGGAGAACCGCCTGAGCGTGCGTGCGCGCGCCCGGGCGTGCTCCACCACCGGCCAGGGGTAATCGACGCCCAGCCGCAGCCCGCAGGCCGCCAGCGCCGCCGGCCCCATCGCCGCCGGGAAATGGATGTGCCGGTCCGGGACGGCGGCCAGCTCCGGCACGTAGCGGCGCAGGAAGCGGCCCTGCGGATCGAAGCGCTGCGATTGCGTGACCGGGTTGAAGATGCGGAACCAGGGCTGGTCATCGCAGCCGGTGGAGGCCGCCCACTGCCAGCCGCCGTTGTTGGCCGCCAGGTCGTAATCGTTCAGGTGCTGCGCGAAGAAACGCTCTCCCTGGCGCCAGTCGATCCCCAGGTCCTTGGTCAGGAAGCTCGCCACCACCATGCGCAGCCGGTTGTGCATGTAGCCGGTCCGGAGCAGCTGGCGCATGGCGGCGTCGACCAGCGGGTAGCCGGTGCGCGCCTCGCACCAGGCCTGCCACAGCCCGGGCGCATCGTCCCACTGCACCGCCTCGTATTCGCGCCGGAAAGGGCGGGAGACCACCTGCGGGTGGTGCCAGAGGATCATGAAGTAGAAGTCCCGCCACGCCAGCTCGGACAGCCAGGCCTGGGCTCCCTCGCAGCCGCGTGCGGCCTGCCGCGCCGCCAGCGCCGCCAGCTGGCGCACCGACACGGTGCCGAAACGCAGGTGCACCGACAGGTAGGACACGCCCCTGCGGCCGGGCTGGTCGCGCGCCACGTGGTAGTCGGCCATGCGCGGCAGGAAATCCTGCAGCAGCCACTGGGCCCCCCGCATCCCGGTGGGCAGGGGCAGCTCGCGCAGGTTGGTGCGCGCAAAACCCAGGTCTGAATCGCCCCGGCTCCAGTAGACACTTTCGAGCCTCAAACCTGAGGCCCACCAGGAGGTGCCATGCCAAAGCAGCCCTATCCCGAAGAGTTCAAGATCGAAGCGGTCAAGCACATCACCGAACGAGGCCACCGGGTGGCCGACGTATCCGCCTGGATCGGCGGCA
>NZ_ALEE01000406.1 GCF_000282995.1 Melaminivora alkalimesophila | reverse complement strand
CGGCAGCCGGCACAGCCTGTACAAGTGGATCGAGGAATGAAAAAAGCCCGCTACGTTTTGTGTAGCAGGCTTTTCAGCATTGATGCGGTGTTATTGGTGGGTCGTGCAGGATTCGAACCTGCGACCAACGGATTAAAAGTCCGCTGCTCTACCGGCTGAGCTAACGACCCATGTCTTCGGTGACTGAACTCGCGTCGGCGAAGCCTGCCATTGTAGCGCCAAATCAGGCGCCATCCGCTCGATGGGCCAGGCGCTGCAGCACCCAGCCCGCAGCGCAGAGGCCGAAGGTCGCCGTCACCGCCACCGTGGAGCCGTAGCCATGGCAGTTCAGGGAACCATCCGCTGCATCGATGGCGCAGGACGCATGGGGCGGCGCCACGGCCTCGCGGCTGAAGACGCAAGCCACCCCGATGCGCCGGCCGTCGCGCGCCGCACTGTGCTCGCGGCGCAACCGGTAGCGCAGCTGCGCCAGCAGGGGGTCGTGCGTCGCGTGGGCCAGGTCATCGATCTCGACCCGGTGCGCCAGCTGCTTGCCGCCCGCGGCGCCCACGGTGATGAAAAGGCGCCTGCGCGACTGCAGCGCCCATGCCGCCATGGCGGTCTTGGCGCGCACTTGGTCGCAGGCATCGACCACGGCGTCCACACCCTCGGGCAGCACGCCCGGCCAATTGTCCTGGTCCACGAAGTCTTCCACGCTTTGCACGTGGCAGTCGGGGTGGATCTGCGCGATGCGCTCCGCCATGGCCTGGACCTTGGCCTGGCCGAGCGTCGGCGTGAGTGCATGGACCTGCCGGTTGACGTTCGACTCCGCGACGTGATCAAGGTCGATCAGCGTGAGGCGCCCTACCCCGCTGCGCGCCAGCGCTTCGGCAGCCCACGAGCCGACCCCGCCGATGCCCACCACGGCCACGTGCGCTGCGCGGATGCCCTGGGCACCGCCCACCCCATACAGCCGCGCCAGGCCGCCGAAGCGGCGCTCGGCGTCCGCCTCCGGGGCGTGGGCGACCCGGCCGGCCGCCGCGTGGGCCATCACTTCAGGCGCGCCAGGCGCTCCTTGGCTGCAGCAGCGGCCTCGGAATCGGGATAGGCGCGGATCAGGTCCTCGAGCGTCTTGCGCGCGGCGCGCGTGTCCTTGAGCTCGACCTGACAGTTGGCGATCGACAGCGCCGCCTCGGGAGCACGCGCATGCTCGGGCGCGGCCGACAGCAGCGCCTTGAAATTGTTGATCGCCTGGGCGTAGTCGCGCGTCGCATACTGGGCATTGCCCAGCCAGAAGCGCGCCGAGGGCACGTAGCCGGACTGTGGGTACTGGCGCAGGAAGGCCCCGAAGGCCGTGGCCGACTCGGCGAACTTGCCCGCGCGGAAGGACGCCAGGGCCGCCTCGTAGTCGCGCTTCTCGGCCGGGTCGGCGCTGAATTCGCGCCCGTCCACGCTCACGGTGGTGGGCTCGAACTGCCGCAATCGCTCGTCCATGCCCTGGGCCATGTCCTTTTGCTTGCGCTGCAGCTCGGCCACGTCGCGCAGCAGCTGCTCGTTCTGGCCGCGCAGCAGCGCCTGTTCGGTGCGCAGCGCCTCGATCTGCGCCTGCAGGTCGAGCAGGCTGCGGCGCAGCTGCGAGAGCTCGCCGCCCGAGCGCTCACCCGCGCGCTGGCTCGACTGCTGCAAGGCATCGACGCGCTCGCGCAGTTCGAGGATCGCGCGGCGCGCCTCGCCGTCCTCGAACAATGCATGGCTGGGTTGCGACCAGCCCAACGCCGCAACGCACACCGCTGCCAGGGCAACGGTGCGCGCAGCGGCTCCGCGGGGGATGCGAAGCGCAGACATCAACGGTAGGACAGTTCAGCGCGGCGGTTCTGGGCGTGGGCGTCCTCACTGTAGCCGACGGCAGCGGGCTTTTCCTTGCCGAAGCTCACGGCCTCCATCTGCGACTCGGGCACGCCCAGCAACGCCAGCGAGCGGCGCACGGCCTCGGCGCGCTTCTGGCCCAGGGCCAGGTTGTACTCACGGCCACCGCGCTCGTCCGTGTGGCCCTCGATCATGACCCGGCGCGCGGGCGCGCTCTTGAGGTAGCGCGCGTGGGCGTCGAGCATGGACTGGAACTCCGGCTTGACGACGAAGCTGTCGAAGTCGAAGTAAATGATGCGGGCCACGCCCACCGGCCCCTCTCCCTCGCGGCCCGACTGGGTCAGGTCCACCGGAGCGACGCCGCTTTGGCCCGCGCCGCCGGCGTTGGCACCCGCGCCCGGGGCCACCGGCGTGGCGCCGCGGTCCTCCACCGGGGTCTCGTCGAGCTTGACGCCGGAGCTGCAGCCGGCCACCAGCGCGGCGATGGCAAAGGCGGCGCTGATGCGCTTGAGGGGGAAATGGATCATGAGGTCTCTCCTGAGGAACTGTTGTAGTTGAAGGTAAGAAAAAACTTCACTGCTTCTGGTATGGACCCCAATCGGGCTCGCGGATGTCACCGCTCTGCCCGGCCAGGCGGGCCTTGATTGTAGTTGAAGGTAAGAAAAAACTTCACTGCTTCTGGTATGGACCCCAATCGGGCTCGCGGATGTCACCGCTCTGCCCGGCCAGGCGGGCCTTGATTTTGCCGTCCAGGGTGGTGGTCATGAGCGCGTCGCGGCCCTGCTGCTGGGTGGCGTAGACGATCAAGCGGCTGTTGGGCGCAAAGCTCGGGCTCTCATCGGCCACCGTATCGGTGATCGCCGCCACGGTGCCGGCCTTCAGATCCATGACGTGGAGTTTGTAGCCGCTTCCGACGCGCGAGATGTAGGCCAACCACTGGCCGTCCGGGCTGATTGCGGGCGAGATGTTGTAGGAGCCCTGGAAGGTCACGCGCTCCGCGCCGCCGCCGCTGGTGCTGACGCGGTAGATCTGCGGCGAGCCGCCGCGGTCGCTCACGAAGTAGATGCTGCGGCCGTCGCTGGAGAAGGCGGGCTCGGTGTCGATGCCGCTGCTTTGCATCAGGCGGCGCGGTTCG
>NZ_ALEE01000405.1 GCF_000282995.1 Melaminivora alkalimesophila | reverse complement strand
GGGGTTCGCCGCCGTTGGCGTCGATGGTGTAGAGCTGCGAGCCGCCGTCGCGGCTCAGGGTGACGGCCAGCGTGCGCCCGTCCGGCGACCAGGCGGGCGCGCTGTTGGAGCCGCGGAAGTTGGCGATCAGGCGCCGCCGGCCGGTGGCCACCTCGTGCACGTACACCACCGGCTTGCGCGACTCGAAGGAGACGTAGGCGAGTTGCCCGCCCGAGGGCGACCAAGCGGGCGAGATGATGGGCTCGGGGCTGGACAGGGCCGATTGGGCGTTCTCGCCATCGGCGTCCGCCACCCACAGGCTGTAGCGCGAGCCCACCTTGGTCACATAGGACAGGCGGGTCGAGAAAATGCCGCGCTCGCCCGTGAGCTTCTCGTAGATGTAGTCGGCGATGCGGTGCGCCACCAGGCGCAGGTCGGCCTGCGTGACGACGAAGCCCTGGCCGCCCAGGTCCTGCGCGCGCACCACGTCCCACAGGCGAAAGCGCACGTCGTAGCGGCCATCGGCCAGGCGCGTGATGCTGCCGGAGGTGAGCGCGTCGGCATTGCGCTGGCGCCACAGCCCCAGGTCCGGGCGCGAGGACTCGTCCAGCGACTGGTCGGAGGCGGGGATGCCGACGAAGCGCCCGCTGCGCTCCAGGTCGGCCTGCACGATGGCCGAGATCTTCTGCGGCGACTGCCCCTCGCCGCGAAACGGAGCGAGCGCGATGGGCAGCTGCGTCAGGCCGACGCCGGTGATCTCCACGCGGAACTGGGCCAGCGCCGGCAGCGCGCAACTGCCCGCCAGCGCCAGCGTGGCGCCACGGCGCGACAGGCGGACCGCC
>NZ_ALEE01000404.1 GCF_000282995.1 Melaminivora alkalimesophila | reverse complement strand
ACAGGCGGACCGCCGGCATCCAGGCGGCGGTATCGGAGGGGGCAAGTGAGCGTTCTTCTGTGGTCATTGGCAAGCGGGCAGGGTCAGTGGACGCTGGTGGATACGGGACCGCAATGTTACACACAGCAGGGCAGGAGCCGTGACAAACTGTGCCGGCGCGCGTGGGGGCAAAACGTAGAATCGGTGCCTCATGGGAGAAGCAAACCAGAGCCGCAGCCCCGCGGCACCCGGCGCCCCGGCGGCGCAGCTGCCGCTCTTGGCGCGCCTGCGGCGCCTGCACGCGTATTTCGGCCACCAGCGCCTGGCCTGGGCACTGGCGATCCTGGCCACCCTGGTGGGCGCGGCCACCGAGCCGCTGATCCCGGCGCTGCTCAAGCCCCTGCTCGACCAGGGCTTTACCGAAGGGTCGCTGCAGCTGTGGATGGTGCCGGTGGCGATCATCGGCGTGTTCCTGGTGCGCGGCATCGCGCAGTTTTCTGGCCAGTACGCGCTGGCGCGCATCGCCAACGAGGGGATGCTGCGCCTGCGCACGGCGCTGTTCGAGCGGCTCATGGTGGCGCAGATGGATCTGTTCTCGCGCCAGTCGGCCAGCACCCTGTCCAACACCGTGGTGTATGAGGTGCAAACCGGCTTCACCGCCCTCGTGCAGGCGCTCATGGGCCTGTCGCGCGATGGCTTCACGCTGATCGCGCTGCTGGGCTACCTGATCTACCTGAACTGGCAGCTCACGTTGATCGTGGCGGTGATGGTGCCGGGTGTCGCCTGGATCATGAAAACGCTCTCGCGCCGCCTCTACCGCATCACCAAGAGCAGCCAGCAGGCGACCGACGACCTGGCCTATGTGGTCGAGGAAAACGTGCTGGCGCACCGCATGGTGCGGCTGCACGGCGCGCAGCCCGGCCAGGCCGAGCGTTTTGGCGCCCTCAGCCAACAGCTGCGCCGCTTGGCGATCAAGTCAACAATAGCCTCGGCGGCCATGACGCCGACCACGCAGCTGCTGGCCGCGGGCGCCTTGTCGGCCGTGATCTGCATCGCGCTGTGGCAAAGCCACGGCAGCATCGGCGGCGCGCACGAGGTCACGGTGGGGGGGTTCGCTTCCTTCATCGCGGCGATGCTGATGCTGATCGCGCCGATCCGCCGGCTGGCGGACGTGGCCAACCCCATCACGCGCGGCGTGGCGGCGCTCGAGCGCGGCCTGTTGCTGCTGGGCCAGACGCTGCCCGAGAGCAGCGGCACGCACCGCGCCGAGCGCGCCCAGGGCGCCATCGAGCTGCAGGACGTGGCGCTGTCCTTCGAGGAAGACCAAGCGCCGGCCCTGGCGGGCGTGAGCCTGTCGATCCGCCCGGGCGAGGTGGTGGCGCTGGTCGGTCCCTCGGGCGCCGGCAAGACCACGCTGGTGAACCTGCTGCCGCGCTTCATCGCGCCGGACCGCGGCAGCGTGCGCCTGGATGGCGTGCCGGTGCAGGACTGGGAGCTCGGCTCGCTGCGCGCCCAGTTTGCGCTGGTCAGCCAGGACGTGGTGATGTTCAACGACAGCATCGCCGCCAACGTGGCGCTGGGAGGCGTCCTTGACGAGCGGCGCGTCCAGGCTTGCCTGGAGGCGGCGAACCTGGCCGAGCACGTGGCGACGCTGCCGCAGGGCATGCACACGGTCGTGGGCCACAACGCCACGCAGCTCTCGGGTGGCCAGCGCCAGCGCCTGGCGATCGCGCGGGCGCTCTACAAGGACGCGCCCATCCTGATTCTGGACGAGGCGACCTCGGCGCTGGATACGGAGTCCGAGCGCCTGGTGCAGGAGGCCCTGCAGCAGCTCATGCGCGGGCGCACCACGCTGGTCATCGCGCACCGCCTGTCCACCATCGAGCACGCGGACCGCGTGGTGGTGATGGAGCGCGGCCAGATCGCCGAGCAGGGCACGCACGCGGAGCTGATGGCCGCCGGTGGGCTCTACGCCCGGTTGCAGGCGCGCTCGGCCGGCGCCTGAGCCGGCGCCGCCCTACCAGCGGCCGCGGTGCGGCTGGCGTTGGCGGATGGCTTCGGCCACCAGTTCGACCAGCTCGGGACGGTTGGCCTGCTGGGCGAAATCGATGGCGGACAGGCCGCGCTCATTGCGCAGGCTGGGGTCGGCCCCCTCCTGCAGCAGCAACCGCGCCGCGTCGATGCGGCCGTAGCGCACCGCCATCATCAGCGGTGTGGTGCCGTTGGGCGAGGCGGCGTCGATGTAGGCGTGGTGCTCGAGCAGCAGCGCGACCATGGCCGGCGCCTCGTCCGCCGTGCTCGAGGCGGCGTAGTGCAAGGGCGTCCAGCCGGGCTGGTTCACGTCGGCGTCGCGGGCGAGCAGCGCCCGCGCGGCCTCCATGTGGCCGTGCAGGGCAGCCATCATCAGCGCCGTCTCGCCCTTGGGGTTGCGCGCGTTCACCTGCAGCCCGCGCGCGCCGATCAGCACCGCCGCCGCCCGGGGCGAGCCGCCGTGCAGCGCCACGATCAGCGCCGGCTCGCGCTTGGGGTTGCGCGCGTTGGGGTCGAAGCCGCGGCGCAGCAGCGCAGCCACGGCCTGGGCGTTGTCCAGCTCGATGGCCCGGAAAAATTCCTCGTAGGTGCTGGCGTGGGCCAGGCCGGTCCAGCCCAGGCCGAAGGCCCCCAGTGCGCCGACAGCCGCGCGGCGTGCGATCATGGCGCCGACCCTTTCAGGAAGAGTTGCTCAAAGTTGCGACTGGTTGCATCCGCGACGGCCTCCAGCGGCAGGTTCTTGACCTTCGCCACCGCCTCCGCCACGTAGGGCACGTAGGCCGGGCTGTTGACCTTGCCGCGGTAGGGCACGGGCGCGAGGTAGGGGCTGTCGGTCTCGATCAGCAAGCGGTCCATGGGAACGAAGGCCGCGACGTCGCGCAATTCCTGGGCGTTCCTGAAGGTCAGGATGCCGGAGAAAGAAATGTAGTAGCCACGGTCCAGCGCGGCGCGCGCCACCTCGGCGGTCTCCGTGAAGCAGTGGAACACGCCGCCGGCGCGGTTGCCGGCGCCGTCCTCGCCTTCTTCCGCGAGGATGGCGAGCGTGTCGGCCGAGGCGCTGCGCGTGTGGATCACGAGCGGCTTGGCCAGTGCGCGCGCGGCGCGGATGTGCGTGCGAAAGCGCTCGCGCTGCCATTCCAGGTCGGCGATGCTGCGCCCACCCTTGCGCGTGTCCATGCCGTAGTAATCCAGGCCGGTCTCGCCGATGGCCACCACGCGCGGCAGGCGCCCACGCTCCACCAAGTCGTCCAGGGTGGGCTCCGTGATGCCTTCGCTGTCGGGGTGCACCCCCACCGTGGCCCAGAAGTTGTCGTGCTCGGTGGCCAGCGCATGGACCTGCGGGAATTCTTCCATCGTGGTGCAGATGCACAGCGCCCGGCCCACCTGCGCGCGCGCCATGGCAGCGCGGATCTCGGGCAATTGCGTGCGCAGCTCGGGAAAGTTCAGGTGGCAGTGGGAGTCGACAAACATCGTGGTTCGGCAGAACAGGCGGCCGACCGGCAGGCTGCACGGTCGGCCCCGGAGGCAGCGGCCGGGCTCGGCTCAGATGGTCTGCGTGGCGCGGTCCGAGGCAAGGCTGCTGCCCAGGATTTCCTCGATCCGATGGCGCAGCTGGCTCGACTGCTCGTCCTTCGGGAACTGGATGCCGACGCCCTGCGTGCGGTTGCCTGCGGCGCGCGCCGGCGTGATCCAGGCGACGCGACCGGCGATGGGGTAGCGCTTGGGGTCGTCGGGCAGCGTCAGCAGCACGTACACATCATCGCCCAGGCGGTACTCGCGCGCCGTCGGCACGAAGATACCGCCCTGCTCGAAAAAGGGGATGTAGGCGGCGTAGAGCGCGGCCTTCTCCTTGATGTTCAGCTGCATCACGCTGGGGCGTGGCGTGCTCGGCGGACTGCTCATGCGTGCGGCTCTGGAGGTGGGGTCAATGGCGGGAGTTTAGGGCCTGCTGTGCCTGGGCGACCAGCGCCTCCAGCATCAGGCCCGCCTGGAAGGGGTGTTCGGCCGTGCGCATGTGCTGCAGCAGCGCGCGCGACCAGCGCGTGAGCGGGCCGATGCCCGGCAGGCTGGCGGGCGCCGGAAGGTCGGCCGCCGCGAAGTAGCGCGGCGCGGCGCCCACACGCAGCGCCAGCGCGTCGTGGCAAAGCTTTTGCAGCACCTGCACCGCCTGCGCGGGCTCGAGACCGGCCAGCGCCGCCACCTCGCCGCGCGCCACCGCCTTCGGGATCAGCGACCAGGCCTGGGCGCTGTGGCCGCCCTGCGCCAGGGCCAGCGCCTCGTGCGGCCGCCCGCCCGCGGCGCGCAGCAAGGGCTCGACCGCGTCGGCGGCGATGCCCTGCTGAAGCAGCCAGGGCTGGACCAGCTCCGGCTGCGGCCAGGCCATGGCGTGTGCGAGGCAGCGGCTGCGGATGGTGGGCAGCAGCTCGTGCGCCGCCTCGGTCGCGAGCACGAAGCGCACGTCTCCGGGCGGCTCCTCCAGCGTCTTGAGCAGGGCATTGGCGGTGATGGCGTTCATGCGCTCCGCCGGATGGATCAGCACCGCCTTGCCGCGCCCGCGGCTGCTGGTGCGCTGGCTGAACTCCACCGCCTCGCGCATGGCGTCCACGCGGATCTCGCGGCTCGGCTTGCGCTTCTTGTCGTCGAGCTCCGACTGGGCCTTCTCGGGCAGCGGCCAGCCCAGGCGCTGCATGTGCATCTCGGGCATGAGCACGTACAGGTCCGGGTGGGTGCGCACGGCGATGCCGTGACAGCTCGCGCACTGGCCGCAGGCCCCGGCCGCCGTGGGCGCCTCGCACAGCCAGGCGCGCACCAGCTCCAGCGCCAGCTCGTACTGGCCCAGCCCCGAGGGGCCATGCAGCAACCAGGCGTGGCCGCGTTGGGCCAGGAGCTGCGCGCGCTGGGCGGCGATCCAGGGGGCGACCGGCTCAGCCATGGCCCGCCCCCGTGGCCGC
>NZ_ALEE01000403.1 GCF_000282995.1 Melaminivora alkalimesophila | reverse complement strand
GGCCGCCGGCAGCCAGCCGCGCGCCGCAACCGCAGCCAGCACCTGTGCCGCCACTTCCTCGCGCGGCCCGGCGCCATCGATGCGCGCAAAGCGCCAGGGCGCCGCCGCCATGCGGGCAGCGTAGCCCCGCGCCACGCGCGCGAAGAACTGCGCCGGCTGGGACTCGAAGCGATCCGGCAGGCGCGCGCCGGCGAGCCGCGCGGCCGCCACCTCGGGCTCCACATCGAACCACAGCGTCAAGTCCGGCTCGCGCATCCGGCCGGGCTGCGCGCCCAGGCCGGTCTGTACCAGCCGCTCCAGCTGCGCCAGCACCTGCGCGTCGAAGCCGCGCCCTGCCCCCTGGTAGGCGAAGGTGGCATCGGTGAAGCGGTCGCACAGCACCACCTCGCCGCGCGCCAGGGCCGGCTCGATCACCTGCACGAGGTGGTCGCGCCGCGCGCCGAAGACCAGCAGCACCTCGGTCAGCGCATCCATGCCCTGGTGCAGCAGCAGTTCGCGCAGCTGCTCGGCCAGCGGCGTGCCGCCCGGTTCGCGCGTGCGCGTGACCGTGCGGCCGGCGTCCGTGAAGGCCTGCGCGAGCGTCTCGATGTGCGAGCTCTTGCCGGCGCCGTCGATGCCCTCGAAGCTCAGGAACAGGCCCCGCTGTGGCGTGGTGGGCGTGCTCATTTCTGGCCTCGCTGGTAGCGGTTCACGGCACGGTTGTGCTCGGGCAGCGTCTCGCTGAACTGGCTGGAGCCGTCGCCGCGGGCTACGAAATACAGCGCGCGCGTGTCCGCCGGCTGCACGGCCGCCAGCAACGAGGCCTTGCCGGGCATGGCGATCGGCGTGGGCGGCAGACCCGGCCGGGTGTAGGTGTTGAAGGGCGTGTCGGTCACCAGGTCGCGCCGGCGCAGGTTGCCGTCGAACTTCTCGCCCATGCCGTAGATGACGGTCGGGTCGGTCTGCAGCAACATGCCCACGCGCAGGCGGTTGGCGAACACGCCGGCGACCAGCGCGCGGTCTTCGGGCCGGCCGGTCTCCTTCTCGACGATGCTCGCCAGCACCAGCGCCTCGTCGGCGCTCTTGAGCGGCAGGTCGGGCGCGCGCTGCGCCCAGGCCGCCTCCAGGTGCCGGTCCATGGCGTGCAGGGCGCGGCGCAGCACCGCCAGGTCGCTGCTGCCCTTGCCGTAGGTGTAGGTGTCGGGAAAGAAGCGCCCCTCCGGGGCCACGCCCGGGCGGCCCAGCGCGGCCATGATGGCCTCGTCGCTCTGCCCGGCGGTGTCGGGGCGCAGCTGCTCGGCGCGCGCCAGCGCCTGGCGCACCTGCCGGAAAGTCCAGCCCTCCACCAGCGTCACGGCGCGCAGCGCCTCTTCGCCGCGCACCAGCTTGCGCAGCAGCGCGCGCGGCGAGGTGCCGGCCGGGATCTCGTAGTTGCCGGCGCGGATGTCACGGTCCTGGCCGGACAGGCGAAACCACCAGTACAGCAGGTCCGGATGCACATCCAGCCCGGCGCGCACGGCCGCGCGCGCCACGCCGCGCGGCGTCGTGCCGGGCTCGATCTCCAGCTCCAGCGGCTGTCCGGGCGGCGCACCGGCCACCGCGCGCTGCGGCAGCGGCGCCTGCAGCCACCAGGCGACGCCGGCGCCGGCAACGATCACGGCAAGGAGCACCAGGGCGAAGAGACGACGCACAAATCAGCAGCAGCCAAGTGGAAAGGAGCCGGTCATCATAATTGACCCATGACCGATACATCGCTTGCGAACCCCTCCCCGTCCGCACCCGCCGCCGGCCCCGTCGAGGGCGTGGCCCCGCTGCCGCACCTGGGCGTGATCCGGGTGGCGGGCGAGGATGCGGCCAACTTTCTGCATGGCCAGCTGAGCCAGGATTTTGCGCTGCTCGACATGGCGCACGCGCGCCTGGCGGCGTTGCTCAATCCCAAGGGCCGGATGCTGGCGAGCTTCGTCGGCTTCAAGCGTGCGCCCGACGAGGTGCTGCTGGTGTGCTCGCGCGATCTGCTGGCGGCCGCGCTCAAGCGCCTGTCGATGTTCGTGCTGCGCGCCAAGGCACGCCTGAGCGACGCCAGCGGCGATTTCCTGCTCCACGGCCTGGCGGGCGGTGCCGCGCGCGCCCTGCTGCCGGCAGATGCGCCGCCCTGGACGCTGGCGCAATCGGGCGAGGCCAGCGTGGTCGCCCTGTACCCGGCGGACGGCCAGCCGCGCGCGCTGTGGCTCGCGCCGGCCGGCACGCCGGCGCCCACCGGGCCTGTGCTGGACGAGGAGAGCTGGCACTGGAGCGAGGTGCGCAGCGGCATCGCCACCCTGACCGCGCCGCTGGCCGAGGCCTTCGTGCCGCAAATGCTGAACTACGAGTCCGTGGGTGGCGTGAACTTCAAGAAGGGCTGCTACCCCGGCCAGGAAGTGGTGGCGCGCAGCCAGTTCCGCGGCGCCATCAAGCGGCGCACCTACCTGGCCCATGCCCCGTCCGCGCTGGCCCCGGGCGCGGAAATCTTCGCGGCGGACGATGCCGAGCAGCCCGTGGGCCTGGTGGTCCAATCGGCGGCGCGCCCGGGCGGCGGCTTCGATGCGCTGGTCTCGCTGCAGATCGCGGCGGCCGACAAGCCCTTGCAAGTCGGCGGTGTGGCTCTGGGCCTGGAGCCACTGCCTTACGCCCTGCTCGAGGACATCTGAGCCGAGCGGGCGCCGCTCAGCGCAGCGGTAGGCGCATCGCGATGTGGCTGATGCCCGCCTCCTCGAAGGGCTCGCCCTGCGGCGCGAAGCCCGCGCGGCGGTAGAAGCCTTCCGCGCTGCGCTGGGCGTGCAGCAGGACGCTCGCATCGCCCCGCTCGCGCGCGGCCTGCAGCAGCGCGTCCAGCACCATCCGCCCCCAACGCTGGCCGCGCACCGTGCGCTCCACCGCCATGCGGCCGATGCGCGCCTCGCCGGCCGCGTCGGGCAGCAACAGCCGGCCCGTGGCGATCGGCAAGCCCAGCCGGTTGCGCACCACCGCGTGCAGCGCATCGGCATCGTGCGCGTCGATCTCGATCGCCGGGTCGATCCCCTGCTCCTGCACGAAGACCGCCATGCGCACGGCCATGGCATCGGCCTGCATCGCGCTCCAGTCTCCGGTCGCGACCTCCACCACCTCGCGGCCCGCCTCGTAGTCCTCGATCAGCGTGCGCAGCACGGACGGCAGCTCGCGCTTGGTCTGGCTGGCCGGGTCGGCGAAGACATAGACCAGCTCGATGGTGGTCAAGAGCCGCTCGCCGTTGAAGATTCCGCACTCGAAAGCCATCGAGCTCGTGCCCAGGCGCGCGCAGCGCATGCCCACGTCCAGCCAGTCGTCGAGCCGGGCGGAGGCGTGGTAGAGCGTGCTGGCTTTCTTCAGGTACACGTCGCCCTGCAGCTTCTGCATGCTCGCCGCGTAGGGCAGCCCCAGCCGGCGCCAGTATTCGGCGATGGCGCAATCGGCGTAGCTCAGGTAGTGGGCATTGAAGACGATGCCCTGCGGGTCCACCTCGGACCAGCGCACGCGCAGGCGCAGCAGGCAGCGGAAATCTTGGCGTTGCATGGCCACTTCACTCACTCGGTGTTTCAGGAAAAGGCGGAGCGCAGCGCGGCCGCCGCGTCCTGGTGGAACTGGCGCGCCTCGGGAAGGGCGCGGCCCATCTTGATGAATTCGTGCGTCACGCCGCGGTAGATCTCCAGCTGCACCGGCACCCCCGCCATGCGCAGCCGATCGGCGTAGGCCACCCCCTCGTCGACCAGCGGATCGTATTCCGCCAGCCCCACCCAGGCAGGCGCCACGCCCTCCAGTTCCGGCGCGAGCAGCGGCGCAAAGCGCCAGTCCTCGCGCTGCGGACCCTCGCCAATGTACTGCTCGAAAAACCAGGCGATGCCTGCGCGCTCCAGCACCAGGCCGTGCGCGAAACGCTCGTGCGAGGGTGTGTCCTGGTGCGCGGTGGTGCCGGGGTAGATCAGCAGCTGCAGCGCCAGCGCCAACCCCTGGTCGCGCACCCAGAGCGCCGCCACGGCGGCGAGCGTCCCGCCCGCGCTGTCGCCCCCCACCGCCAGGCGCCCCGGGTCGGCGCCCAGGCGCTCGCCCTCGGCCGCCAGCCAGGCGAGCGCATCCCAGGTGTCGTGCACCGCCGTGGGAAAGCGGTGCTCGGGCGCGAGCCGATAGTCCAGCGACAGCACCATGCAGCCCGCCAGCCGCGCCAGCTCGCGGCACAGCACATCGTGCGTGTCGATGCTGCCGATGGTGAACCCCCCGCCGTGCAGGTACAGCAGCAGCGGCAACCCCTCCTCGCG
>NZ_ALEE01000402.1 GCF_000282995.1 Melaminivora alkalimesophila | reverse complement strand
CGTCGTCGAAGCCCTTGGCGGCGAATTCGCCCGGGAGCCCGCGCGCCACGCCGTAGTTCGCCACCTGCAGGTCCTCCACCCGCGCCAGCTCGGCCCGCGGCACTTCCAGCACCTCCGCCCCGGCGGCGTACAGCGCGCGCGCCTCCTCGGGCGACAGGGTATGGAGCGCCGGCCGCCCGGCACGCGCCATGCGCTCGAGCACGCCTGCCATCTGCGGCGTGAGCCGCGCGTGGGGGTGGGAGGCCGCAGCCGGGCCGTTGCCCCGCGTCACCGGAAATTCACCTGCACCGGCTGGGCGCCCGGCAGGCCGACGTAGGTCGCCGTCACGCTCAGGCCGGCGCGCGGAGGCAGCAGCGGCGAGAACGAACCCAGGCTCACCAGATCGCCGGGCTGCAGGGTGATCTGCTCCTTCTGCAGCGCCTGCGCAAGCCAGACCACGGCGTTCAGGGGATGACCCAGGATGTCGCTACCCTTGCCGGAGGCCAGCAGCTCGCCGTTGTTGTTCGTCAGCTGCACCTCCATGCGCTCGAGCGCATCGAGCAGCCGATAGCGCTCGCCGCGCGTGACCGGCACCGCGATCGGCGCGCCGGCCACGCCCAGGCGCGCACCCACGTTGATCGCCGCCACGCCCGCGCCATTGAGCTGGCCGGGGTTCTGCACCATCAGGTCGGGCAGCTCGATGAAGGGGATGACCTGGTCGATGTGCTGCAGCACCTCGTAGGGCGTGCGCGCGTGGTTGATCCCCGCGTCCTTCACGCGCACCAGCATGTCGGCCTCATAGAGCGGGCGCGCCCCGAAGGCCGCCTCGGTGGCGAAGCCGCTCGGCTGCACCATGCCTTCGTAGAGCTTGCCCCACACCGGCGCGTCGGTCTTGAAGCGCTTTTGCACCGCCGGGTTGGTCAGCCCCGCCTTGTAGCCCACCACCTTGCCCATGCGCGCCGCCAGCAGCGCGTTCAGCGGCCCGCGCGTGCAGGCGCCGTCGGCATCGGAGAGCGCGGGGAAATTGGCCGCCGGTTGCTTCGCGAAATAGCTGCTCGCCATCTCGCCAACCTGCGCCTCGCTCAGGCATTGGGCATTGGCGCCTGTCGCGCAGGCGACGGCCAGCGCCAGGACAGCCAGGGTTTGCTTCGTGTGCATCGGTGTCTCCTCGTTGTACTGTGACGGCCTGATCGTAATTGCAACCTGCCTGCCCTGCTGTCATGGCCCAGATCCAATACCTCACCCAGATCCAGTTCGACTTCGGCGCCGTGCGCCTGCTGGCGCAGGAGTGCGCGCGCGTCGGCATCCAGCGCCCGCTGGTCGTCACCGACGCCGGCGTGCGCGCCGCCGGCGTGCTGCAGCCCGCGCTCGACGCGCTCGCGGACCTGCCCGTGGCCATCTTCGACCAGACGCCACCCAACCCCACCGAGGCCGCCGTGCGCGCCGCCGTGCAGCTTTATCGCGAGCAGCGCTGCGACGGCCTGGTCGCCGTCGGCGGCGGCTCGGCCATCGATTGCGCCAAGGGCATCGCCATCGCCGCCACGCACGAGGGTCCGCTCACCACCTACGCGACCATCGAAGGCGGCTCGCCGCGCATCACCGAGGGCGTGGCGCCACTGATCGCCGTCCCGACCACCAGCGGCACCGGCAGCGAGGTCGCGCGCGGCGCCATCCTGATCGTCGACGACGGGCGCAAGCTGGGCTTTCACTCCTGGCACTTGATGCCCAAGGCCGCCATCTGCGACCCGGAACTGACGCTGGGCCTGCCGCCCCCGCTCACCGCCGCCACCGGCATGGACGCCATCGCGCACTGCATGGAAACCTTCATGTCGTCCGCCTTCAACCCACCGGCGGACGGCATCGCGCTCGACGGGCTGGAGCGCGGCTGGCGCCACATCGAGGCCGCCACGCGCAACGGCCAGGACCGCGAGGCGCGCCTGAACATGATGAGCGCCAGCATGCAGGGCGCCATGGCCTTCCAGAAGGGCCTGGGCTGCGTGCACTCGCTCAGCCACAGCCTGGGCGGCGTGAACCCGCGCCTGCACCACGGCACGCTCAACGCCATCTTCCTGCCGGCCGTCATCCGCTTCAACGCCGGCGCCGAGGCCGTGCGGAAGGAGCGGCGCCTCGAACGCATGGCGCACGCCATGGGCCTGTCCGGCGGCGCCGACGTGGCGGAAGCCGTGCGCGACATGGGCGCCCGCCTGGGCCTGCCCAGCGGTCTGGCGGCGCTGGGCGTCACGCCGCAGATGTTCGACGACGTCATCCGCGGCGCCATGGCCGACCATTGCCACAAGACCAACCCGCGCGAGGCAAGCCGCGAGGACTACCTGGAGATGCTGCACGCCTCGATGTAGGCGCCGCCGCCAGCTTTACACGGGCACCAGCCGCGCCGCCTCGCGGTGGCCGACCTCTTTCAGGAACGCCCAGACCGCCTGCGTGCGCGCCAGGTGCTTGGCCTCGGCCGGCATGCTCATCCAGAAGGTGCGCACGAAGCGCGCCTCGCGCGGCAGCACGCGCGCCAGCACCGGGTCGCGGTCCGCCAGGAAGGCCGGCAACACCGCCAGCCCCGCCCCGGCGCGCACCGCCTCGTACTGCGCCGTGATGCTGGTGCTGCGCAGCGCCACGCGCTCGGGCGGGTAGAGCTGGTCGAGGAACTGCAGCTCCTTGGTGAACAGCAGGTCGTCCACGTAGCTCACGAAATCGTGGTGGCGCAGGTCCTCGCGCTCGGCCACCAGCGGCCGGCGTGCCAGGTACTCGCGCTGGCCATACAGGTGCAGCGCGTAGTCCGCCAGCTTGGTCACGATCACCGAGCCGCGCTGCGGCCGCTCCAGCGAGATCACGATGTCCGCCTCGCGCCGCGACAGCTGCAGCATGCGCGGCACGGCCAGCAGGTCGATCGACAGGCGCGGGTGCTGGCGCGTGAGCTGCGCCAGCTGCGGCGCCAGGACCAGCGTGCCGAAACCCTCCGTCACGCCCACGCGCACCAGCCCCGCCAGCCCGCTCTGGGCTGTATTTGCCGGCGCGCCGCGCTCCATCCCGAGCACCGCTGCCTCCATCGCCTCCACCGCCGGCAGCAGCTGGCGCCCCGCTTCCGTCAGCCGGTG
>NZ_ALEE01000401.1 GCF_000282995.1 Melaminivora alkalimesophila | reverse complement strand
CCGCCAGCCGGTGGCCGGCCGCATCGCGCGCGAACAGCGCCCCGCCCACCTGCCGCTCCAGCTTCTCGATGCGCCGCGCCACCGTCGTGTGCTCCACGCCCATGCGCCGCGCGGCGGCCGCCAGCGTGCCGGCGCGCGCCAGCTCCAGGAAGAAACGCAGGTTGTCCCAGTCCATGAAAGCCCTCCTCCGTGGTGCGACGCCTGTGCAAATATGCAAAGCCGAAGTGCAAGATTGGCTCTTGCCCCTGTAATTTTGCACGCCTACCATAGCCGTGCTTCTTTCGCCTCTTTCTTCCCTCTTCTTTCAGGAGACAAGCGCCATGGACGCATCCACCACCCAGGCCGTGCAGGCCCCCACCGTCAAGCTGCTGATCGACGGCAAGCTGGTCGAATCCAAGACCACCCAATGGCGCAACGTGGTCAACCCCGCCACGCAGGAGGTGCTGGCGCGCGTGCCCTTTGCCACCCCTGAGGAAGTCAACGCGGCCGTGGCCAACGCCAAGGAAGCCTTCAAGACTTGGCGCAAGACGCCGATCGGCACCCGCGCGCGCATCTTCCTGAAGCTGCAGCAGCTGATTCGCGAGAACATGAAGGAACTGGCCGCCATCCTTACGGCCGAGCAGGGCAAGACCCTGCCCGACGCCGAGGGCGACGTGTTCCGCGGCCTGGAGGTGGTCGAGCACGCCGCCGCCATCGGCAACCTGCAGCTGGGCGAACTCGCCAACAACGTGGCCAACGGTGTCGACACCTACACACTAATGCAGCCGCTGGGTGTGTGCGCCGGCATCACGCCCTTCAACTTCCCGGCCATGATCCCGCTGTGGATGTTCCCCATGGCGATTGCCACCGGCAACACCTTCGTGCTCAAGCCCTCCGAGCAGGACCCGATGGTCACCATGCGCCTGTGCGAGCTGGCGCTGGAAGCGGGCATTCCCCCCGGGGTGCTGAACGTGGTGCACGGCGGCGAGGACGTGGTCAACGCCATCTGCGACCACCCGGACATCAAGGCGATTTCCTTCGTCGGCTCGACCAAGGTCGGCACCCACGTCTACAACCGCGCAAGCCTTGCCGGCAAGCGCGTGCAGTGCATGATGGGCGCCAAGAACCACGCCATCGTCATGCCCGACGCCAACAAGGAGCAGTCGCTCAACGCCCTGGTGGGCGCGGCCTTCGGCGCCGCCGGCCAGCGCTGCATGGCGATCTCGGTCGTGGTGCTGGTGGGCGAGGCGCGCAACTGGATCTCCGACATCGTCGAGAAGGCCAAGGGCCTGAAGGTCTCGGCCGGCACCACCCCCGGCGCCGACCTGGGCCCGCTGATTTCGTGCCAGGCGCGCGAGCGTGTCGAGGGTCTGATCGAACGCGGCGTGCAGGAAGGCGCCAAGCTCGAGCTCGACGGCCGCAACCCGCAGGTCGAAGGCTTCGAGAAGGGCAACTTCGTCGGCCCCACGATCTTCAGCGGCGTCAAGCCCGGCATGACCATCTACGACCAGGAAGTCTTCGGCCCGGTGCTGGCGATCGTCGAGGCCGACGATCTGGAGCAGGCGATCGACTTCATCAACGCCAACCCCAACGGCAACGGCACCGCCATCTTCACGCAATCGGGCGCTGCCGCGCGCATGTTCCAGGAAGAGATCGACGTCGGCCAGGTCGGCATCAACCTGCCGGTGCCGGTGCCGGTGCCGCTGTTCTCCTTCACGGGCAGCCGCGCCTCCAAGCTCGGCGACCTGGGCCCCTACGGCAAGCAGGTGGTGCTGTTCTACACGCAGACCAAGACCGTGACGGCGCGCTGGTTCGACGACAGCACGCTGCACCACGGCGTGAACACGACCATCAGCCTGAAGTGACAGAGGCGTTCCCCTGAGGCGCTGACGCGCCCTCCCCCTCTCTGGCGTCGCTGCGCGACCTGGAGGGGGGACGCCACCAGCGCGGCGGGGCAGCCATAAGAACATGAGTATCCAAGGAGACCATCGCGCATGAACTTTGAACTGACCGAAGACCAGCGCGCCTTCGCCGACACGGCCCGGCAGTTCGCGCAGGCCGAGCTGGCCCCCCACGCGGCCGAATGGGACCGCGAGGCCATCTTCCCGCGCGAGGCCATCGCCAAGGCCGGCGAACTGGGTTTTTGCGGCCTGTACGCACCGGAGAACGCCGGCGGCCTGGCGTTGCCGCGCCTGGACGCCACCCTCGTCTTCGAGGAACTCGCCGCCGTCGATCCCAGCACCACCGCCTTTATCACCATCCACAACATGGCGACCTGGATGCTCGGCACCTGGGCCACGGATGAGGTGCGCGCCGAATGGGGCGAGCAGCTGACCAGCGGCCAGAAGCTCGCCAGCTACTGCCTGACCGAGCCCGGCGCCGGCTCGGACGCCGCCAGCATCAAGACCCGCGCCGAACTCGTCGGCGCCGAATACGTCATCAACGGCGCCAAGGCCTTCATCAGCGGCGCCGGCTCCACCGACGTGCTGGTGCTGATGGCGCGCACGGGCGACAGCAACTCGGGCGCGAGCGGCATCAGCGCCTTCGCCGTGCCGGCCCACCTTCCCGGCATCGAATACGGCAAGAAGGAAGAAAAAATGGGCTGGAACAGCCAGCCCACGCGCACCATCAGCTTCGACAACGTGCGCATCCCCGCCAATCACCTCTTGGGCCGCGAGGGCGAGGGCTTCAAGATCGCCATGAAGGGCCTGGACGGCGGGCGCATCAACATCGCCACCTGCTCGGTGGGCGCGGCGCAAGGAGCGCTGGCGCAGGCGCAGCAGTACATGCAGGACCGCAAGCAGTTCGGCAAGCCCATCGCCAGCTTCCAAGCGCTGCAGTTCAAGCTGGCCGACATGGCCACCGAACTCGTGGCCGCGCGGCAGATGGTGCGCCTGGCCGCCAGCAAGCTCGACGCCGGCGCGCGCGACGCCTCCACCTATTGCGCCATGGCCAAGCGCTTCGCCACCGACGTGGGCTTCCAGGTCGTCAACGAGGCGCTGCAGCTGCACGGCGGCTACGGCTACATCCGCGAATACCCGCTGGAGCGGTTGCTGCGCGACACGCGCGTGCACCAGATCCTGGAGGGCACGAACGAGATCATGCGCGTGATCATCGGCCGACGCATGCTCGACGGCGACGCGCCGGACGCCATCCGCTGAGACCCCAACGATTCTTTCAAGGAGACACAACCCATGCAAATCGCCTTCATCGGCCTCGGCCACATGGGCGGCCCGATGGCCGTCAACCTCCACAAGGCCGGCCACCAGGTCAAGGCCTTCGACCTGAGCCAGGACGCCCTTGCCAAGGCCCGGGCCGAAGGGCTGACCATCGCCAGCAGCGCCGAAGACGCGGTCCAGGGCGCTGAGGCCGTGGTCACCATGCTGCCGGCCAGCCAGCACGTGGAGGGCCTGTTCCTGGGCAAGGACGGCCAGGGCGGGCTGCTCGCCCACATCGCCAAGGGCACGTTGGTCATCGACAGCTCGACCATTGCCGCCGCCACCAGCCAAAAGGTCGCCAAGGCCGCCGAAGCCGCGGGCATCGCCTTCATCGACGCGCCCGTCTCGGGCGGCACGGGCGGGGCGATTGCCGGCACGCTCACTTTCATGGTCGGCGGCAGCGACGCCGACCTGGAGCGCGCCCGTCCGATCCTGGAGAAGATGGGCGCGAACATCTTCCACGCAGGCAGCGTGGGCGCCGGCCAGACCGCCAAGATCTGCAACAACATGCTGCTGGGCATCCTGATGATCGGCACCAGCGAGGCCATGGCCCTGGGCGTGGCCAACGGCCTGGATCCCAAGGTGCTGGCCGAGATCATGCGCCGCAGCTCGGGCGGCAACTGGGCGCTGGAGAAATACAACCCCTATCCCGGCGTGCACGAGAACGCACCGGCGAGCAAGGGCTATGCGGGTGGGTTCGGGACGGACCTGATGCTCAAGGACCTCGGCCTCGCGCAGGAAAACGCCATGGCCATGAAGGCCAGCACGCCGCTCGGCGGGTTGGCGCGGGCGCTGTATGCGGCGCACAGCCTCGCGGGGCATGGAGCGGAGGATTTCTCCAGCGTGATCAAGATGGTGCAAAAGCAAGGGTGAGCTGCTGTTGTTGCCGGCATCGCCTTTCCCAAGCCGGCAACCTCCGTTCTTTTTCCAGTTCAAAAACCGCTGTAATCTATCGTCATTCGTGCCATTCACCCCCTTTCACATGGGGGCCGGGCTTGTCGCCAAGGCTGCGCTCGGCCATCGCATCAGCATCGTCAGTTTTGGCTTGGCCCAGGTCTTGATCGACATCGAGCCCGGGGTGCGAATGATTCGTGATGATGACGTCCTGCACGGCATCAGCCACACCCTGTGGGGCGCCATCGTGGTGGGTGTGGTCGCGGCGCTGCTCGCGCCTTGGCTCATAAGAATGATCGTGGGCCGCTACAACACGGAGGTCGCGCATTACGGATTCACCCGCTGGATTTATCCTGAATCCGTCTCCGCGCCTGCGGTGTGGCTGGGCGCGTTTCTTGGGACATTCAGCCACCTCGTGCTGGACGGGTTGATGCATGCCGACATGGCCCCGTTCGCGCCCCTCATGTCTGCCAATCCGCTGCTGGACATGGTGGCGCACGATGATGTGTATGGGATCATGACCGTCTGTGCTGCAGTCGGGGCCACGCTTTGGATGATCCGATGGTGGCTGTCTGTTCGTGCCCAGCAGCCTCGGCCAGACTAAGGAACCTCTGCATAAATCCGCCGCGCCCGTGCTAGCGCCCTCATCACACAGCTGAGACGATACGCCCCATGAGGCAGCAAAACCTTGGCCTTGGCCTGGGCCAGTCGAGCAAGCGCACGCGCCGACGCGTGTTCCTGAAGGAGATGGAGCAGGTGGTGCCCTGGGGCGAGTTGGTGGCCTTGATCAGCCCCTACATGCCCGGGGGCCGGCGCGGGCGGCCTCCCTTTGCTGTGGAAGTCATGCTGCGCATCCATTGGCATAGCCCTAATTGGCTCCCGATTCGTCGCTTGCAAACACAGCCTGCACCGCAGCGATGATCTGCGCATGCCTTGGATAGAAGGCCCCATCCTCCGCAAAGATCTGTGGCAGTCCTTTGCGCAGCTTGTTGCTCACCTGCCAGCCTCCTTCCTTGAGCGAACGGATGATCCGGTCCGCATCCGCGTCCGGCATCTCGACGAAGTCCTTGATCGCCGCCCGCGCTTGGTCGTTCCGGCGCAGCGCCAGGGCCTCCTGTGCCATCTCCTGCTCGACCGTCTGGCGCAGCACGCCGCTCAGATAGCGCGCCTGCCCGGCCAGGTCAGGGTAGCGCCACGCATGCTGCGCATCCTGAGTCTGCAGGAACTCGAAATTGGTCTCGACGCCGTCCGGGCACACGCTCTTTCGCCCAAAGCGGTAGGCATCGGCGTACATCTGCGTGAAGGGCCGCGAGAAGGCCTGCAGGGCCAGGTCATAGTTGGCCCGCCCTTTGGCCGAGCCGGCGATCGTGGCCGACACCGGCACGATGATGTTGGCCGGCACCACCTTGTCCGCCGCGAGCAGGTGATGGATCAGAAAGCGGTGAATGCGGCCGTTGCCATCGGCGAGCGGGTGCAGATAGATGAAGGCGAACGACACGGCCGCCGCGCGCGCCACCGGGCTCGCGCCCCGCGTGCGGGCCTCGAAGCGGCGCAATGCATCGAGCATGTCCACCACCAGCTGCGCGGGCGGCGCGATGTAGTGCACGATCTCGCCGGCAAAACCACGCTCGCCGACGAACACGGGCGATTGCCGAATGCCCGCCCGCAGTGATGCGTCTCCGAGCACAGCCCGCTGCAGCACGAGCAATTGCTCTGGCGCCATCGGATCGTCCATGCGGCCGCTGTAGTGGGCGATGGCCATCGCAAAGCGCTTCACCCGGTCCTGCTGGTCCGCCTCGTGCTCGATCGCGAAGCTGGCTCGCGACTCCTTGAACGTCAGCCAGGCCGCGCTGCGCAGGAGCAGTTCTGGCCCGTAGGTGTCGTCGAGCGTCTGGACACCCGCCGCCACGTCGTAGAGCCAATCGCGCTGCTCCTGAGGCCCGAGGAAGACCATCGGGCAGAAATCGCGCGAGCCTGGCAGGTTGTCATTCACGCGCCAGCGTCTCACCCGCTCCGGTCGCTGGGCGACCAAGTATTGGCCGGCATCGATCGCGTTCACGTATCCCACGTTGGGTGCCGTGTCCGGGACGGCCAGTTGCCGCCCGGTGAACCATTCGTAGAAGAAGGCAGCGCGCCGCGCATAGCTCCCCGTGGGCTCGTCCCTCACCCAGGCCGCCACGTCCTCCGGCTCGATGCGGTGGAACAGGCGCGAAAAGAACTCCAGGCTCAGCCGCTCATACTTCAGACCGAATTCGAAGTGCCCGCGGAAGCTGTCGGCGGGCTGGTAGCGGGCCGGCCAGGTGCGTATTTCCTGACCGTCCGTCGCTTCGCGCTGGCGCACCGGACCCAGGCGGCTGCGCGTGAACAGCGGCTGCGCCAGCTGGATGCCGTAGATTTCCGCGAGCCGGCGAAAGCCCAAAAGGGTGTCGGGCATGGACTGCACTTTCACTATGGATGCAGCCATTTTGCTAGAAAACCCCCTTCACTCCGCCAAAACGCTATATTTCGCAGCGTGGCGGACCGCCAGACCTCGCCCACGACAGCACGCCCTGCATCCGCCTGCGCGCTCAAGGCATTCACACGCCAAACTGCAACTGCGCCAGCCGCGCGTACACCCCGCCCTTGGCCACCAGCTCCGCGTGGCTGCCCTGCTCCACGATGCGCCCGTGGTCCAGCACCACGATCCGATCGGCGTGCTGCACCGTCGCCAGCCGGTGCGCGATGACCAGCGTGATGCGCTTGCCGGCACCCTGCGCGAGTGCCGCGTCGAGCGCCTGCTGCACCGCCCGCTCGCTGTGCGCGTCCAGCGCGCTGGTGGCTTCGTCGAGCAACAGCACCGGCGCATCCTTGAGCAGCGCCCGCGCGATGGCAATCCGCTGGCGCTGCCCGCCCGACAGCCGCACGCCGTGCTCGCCCAGGAAGGTGTCGTAGCCCTCGGGCAGCGCCTCGATGAACTCATGCGCGAATGCGGCACGCGCGGCGGCGACGACCTGCTCGCGCGTGGCCTCGGGCCGGGCGTAACGGATGTTGTCGAGCGCGCTGCTGGAGAAGATCACCGCGTCCTGCGGCACGGTCGCGATGCGCTCGCGCAGCGCGTGCAGTTCCCAATGCCGAATGTCCTGCCCGCCCAGCAGGATGCGCCCCTCCCCCACGTCATAAAACCGCTGCAGCAGCTGGAACACCGTGGACTTGCCCGCCCCGCTGGCGCCCACCAGCGCCACCGTCTCGCCCGGCTCCAGGCGCAGCGTGAAGCCACTCAGGGCGGCACGGTCCGGCCGCGACGGATAGTGGAACCCCACCCCTTCGAAGGCCACCGCCAGCGGCGCCCCAGGAGCGAACTGCACGGCCGAGCCCGGCTCCGGTGAGCGGATCTCCGGCTCGGTCGCCAACAGCTCCATCAACCGCTCCATCGCCCCCGCCGCGCGCAGCAGATCGCCATACACCTCGCCCAGCACGGCCACCGCGCCCGCGAGGAACAGCGCATAGACGATGGTCTGGCCCAGGCTGCCGGCGCTCATCTGCCCGGCGAGCACCGCCTGGCTGCCGCGGTACAGCCCCCACAGCAGCAGCGCCGCGTTGGCGATGATGATGAAGGCGACCAGCGCCGCGCGCACGCCACTTCTGCGCACGGCAGTGCGGAACGCCTCCTCGGCCGAAGCCGCAAAGCGCGCTGCCTCGCGCCCCTCCGCCGTGAAGCCCTGCACCACCGGAATGGCGCCCAGCACCTCGGCAGCGATGGCGCTGGCGTCGGCCACGCGATCCTGGCTGGCACGCGAGAGGCGGCGCACGCTGCGCCCGATCCACATCGCCGGCAACACCACCACCAGCACGGCCGCCAGCGCCGCCGACATCACCAGCGGGTTCGTCCACACCAGCATCGCCAGCGCCCCCGCCCCGAGCACCGCGTTGCGCAGCCCCAGCGAGAACGACGAGCCGATCACCGTCTGCACCAGCGTGGCGTCCGCCGTCAGCCGCGACAGCACCTCGCCCGTCTGCGTGGTCTCGAAAAACGCCGGGCTTTGCCGCAGCACATGGGCATAGACGCTGCTGCGCAGGTCGGCCGTCACGCGCTCGCCCAGCCAGCTCATGGCGTAATAGCGCCCCGCCGAGAACACCCCCACAGCCACCGCCACGCCGAACAACAGCCCGAAGTGCCTGCGCAGGGCGCTGGCATCGCCACCACCGGGCAGGCCCTGGTCGATCAGCTGGCGCAGCGCCAGCGGAAAGGCCAGCGTCGCCAGCGCCGCCAGCAGCAGCAGCGCCAGCGCCGCCGCGATCGGCCCGCGGTACGGCCGCAGGAAGGGCAGGAGCGCCCGCAAGGCGCGCGGCCGCCCGCGCGGCGCGGCAGCGGAACGGGGCGAAGCAGCGGCCACGTGGTGAGGAAGCCGAACCGGCCGCGCTCAGGCCTTGAGGTCCGGGAAGTCCTCCTCGAAGAACTCGCCCTGCTCGCGCTCGCCGCGCCCGCGCCGCTCGGCCTCCTCCTGGCGCAGCGCCACGCGGCGGATCTTGCCCGAGATGGTCTTGGGCAGTTCCTGCACGAACTCGATGCGCCGCACGCGCTTGTACGGCGCCAGCGCGCCGCGCGCATAGGCCAGGATCTCGCGCGCCATCTGCGCGTCGGGCGTGCAGCCCTGCGCCAGCGTGATGAAGGCCTTGGGCACCGACAGGCGCACCGGATCGGGGCTGGGCACCACCGCCACCTCCACCACCGAATCGTGCTCGATCAGGATGCTCTCCAACTCGAAGGGGCTGATGCGGTAGTCGCTCGCCTTGAACACGTCGTCGGCCCGACCCACGAAGGTGTAGTAGCCGCCCTCGTCGCGCCGCGCCACGTCGCCCGTGCGGTAGTAGCCGCCTTCCATCACGGCGGCGGTGCGCTCGGCGCTGTCCGCGTAGCCTGCCATCAGGCCGAGCGGCCGGCCCGTGCCCGGGAGGCCTCCAGGCGCATCGCCGGGTGCATCATCCAGCTTGAGCGCCACCTCGCCGTCCTCGGCCTCGTTGCCGTCCACGTCCAGCAGCGCCACGCGGTAGCCCGGCAGCGCCATGCCCATCGAGCCCGCCTTCACCGGCAGCCCCGGCGCGTTGCCGATGATCGCCGTGGTCTCGGTCTGGCCGTAGCCGTCGCGCAGCGTCAGGCCCCAGGCGCTCTTTACCTGCTCGATGATCTCCGGATTCAAAGGCTCGCCCGCACCGATCACCTCGCGCAGCGCCAACCTGTCACGCCACGCCGCCAAGTCTTCCTGGATCAGCATGCGCCACACCGTCGGCGGCGCGCACAGCGTGTTCACCTGGCAGCGCGCCATAGCCTCCAGCAGCGGCCGGGCGGCGAAGCGTTCGTTGTTGTGCACGAAGATGCACGCCCCCGCGTTCCAGGGCGCAAAGAAGCAGCTCCAGGCGTGCTTGGCCCAGCCCGGCGAGGAGATGTTCAGGTGGATGTCACCTGGCCGGATGCCGATCCAGAACATGGTCGACAGGTGCCCTACGGGATAGCTCTGGTGCGTGTGCAACACCAGCTTGGGCTTGGAGGTCGTGCCGGACGTAAAGTACAGCAGCAGCGGGTCATCGGCGCGCGTCGGGCCGTCGGGCGCGAAGTCCGCGCTGCCCTGGCGGCTGTCCGCGAAATCGGTCCAACCCTGCGGTGCCGCACCCACGCAGATGCGCGTGTAGTCGCCCGAAACCTCGTCGAACTTCGGCACATGCGCCTGCCCGGCGATGACGTGGCGCACGCCGCCCCGGCCAATGCGATCGCGCAGGTCCTCGGGCGTGAGCAGCGCCGAGGCCGGGATCACCACCGCGCCCAGCTTGAAGGCCGCAAGCAACGACTCCCACAGCGGCACCTCGTTGCCCAGCATGACCAGGATCCGGTCACCGCGGGCCACGCCCAGGCCGCGCAACCAGTTCGCGACGCGGTCCGAGCGCGCCGCCATCTCGCCATAGCTCACGCGCTCTTCGCCCGCGCCCTCGTTCACGATCCACAGCGCCGGCGCTTCCGACTGCTCGCGTGCCAGGCGGTCGAAATGGTCCAGTGCCCAGTTGAAGTGCTCCATGCGCGGCCAGCGGAAGGCCGCCGCGGC
>NZ_ALEE01000400.1 GCF_000282995.1 Melaminivora alkalimesophila | reverse complement strand
AAGGCCGCCGCGGCAGCCGCCGGATCGGTGCCGCCCTGGGCGAGCAGGTGGTCGCGCGCGGCGCGGAAGGCGGTGGCGGATGGGGTGGTGGGGTGGTGGTTCAAGCGGGCCTCCATGAACTGCTCCATCGGTAGGGGGCTGCGGCGGGCCCGGCAGCGCGCGCCGACCCGACCAACCCCGGACGCTGGCCTTTATACCGAATCCCGGCCCGGCAAGGGCCCGTCCGGCAGGCGCCCCCGGCTATTCCATGAAAAAGGCCGCCGAGCGCATCCTGTGGGCCAAGATGATCAACGCCGGCCAAGTCTGCACCACGGTGGACTACGTGTTCCTGCCCGAGGGCCAGGTCGAAGCCTTCCTGCGCGAGGCGGAAAAGGTCGCCACGCGCCGTTATCCCGACATCACCAACGGCGACTACACCGCCATCATCGACCAGCGGCAGTACGACCGCCTGCAGCAGCTGCGCCAGGACGCCCTGGAGCGCGGCGCGCGCCTGGTCAACCTGTGCGGCGGCCAGCGGGGCGACACGGGCCGCCGCCTGATGCCGCTCGAGGCCGTGGTTGGCGCCACCGACGACATGCAGCTCATGCAGCGCGAGATCTTCGGCCCGCTGCTGCCCATCCTGACCTACCGCGACCACCAGCAGGTCGCGGACTACATCGCCGAGCGCCCGCGCCCGCTCGCCCTGTACCTGTACAGCGACGACCGGCGCGAGCAGGACTTCTACCTCGACCAGAGCCTGCCGGGCGGCGTCGGCCTGAACGAATCGCTGGTGCAGGCGAGCATGCACGACCTGCCCTTCGGCGGCACCGGCATGAGCGGCATGGGGCACTACCACGGCTACGAAGGCTTCCTGACGTTCTCCAAGCTGCGCCCGGTCTTCCGCCAGGGGCCCTGGCGCGCGCTGGACCTGTTCATGCCGCCCTACCGGGGCATGCCGCAGCGCATATTGGACGTGATGACGCGGATGAAAAGCTGAGTTGCAGTATGCATCTGCTTCATCCATAAGATAACTGCAGCGCAGCCAACGGAGGCAAGTGCACCATGACCGGCATCACCATCCGCAATCTCGACGAACACATCAAGGCCCGCCTGCGTCTGCGCGCTGCGCGCCACGGGTGGTCGCTGGAGCAGGAAGTACGCAACATCCTTCGGGAGGCCGTCGCCCCCGATGCCGACCCCGAAGCGCCCACCAGCTTTGCCGAACGCATACGCCAGCGGTTCGCGCACGTGGATGCCTCGGACCTGCCCATCCCGGCCCGCCGCGCCAGCCGCACGCCATCCGGGGCCGACCAACCATGAGCGGCAATCTGGCATCCGACGCGACCCTGGTCACCCGCAATACCCGAGACTTCAGCGGGATCGACGGCCTGGTGCAGATCGATCCCTGGCAGCCGAGCTGAGACGCCGCCGGGATCCGGCAGGCACAAACGCACCCCATCCAAGAGAACGAGCCAACCAGGGGATTTCGCCATGCAAACCTTCGACTTCATCGTCATCGGCGGCGGCCCCGGTGGCTGCGCGCCTGAGCGAGATCCCGGATTGCCAGGTCGCGCTGGTCGAGGCCGGCCCGGACCGGCGCGGCCTGCTGGCGGACAACCTTGCGCTTGGCGCCCTCGCACTGGGTCCGCGCCGGCACCTGCGGCCCGGCGGGCACCTGGTGCTGGTGGCCTCGCTGGCCGGGCTGGTGGGCAATTTCGGCTATGCGGCCTACGGGGCATCGAAGTTCGGCGTGGTCGGCCTCGCGCGTGCGCTCGACCTGGACCTGCTGCCGCTGGGCATCGACGTGATGCGTCTGCTGCCCCGGCGTGATCCACACGCCCATGGTGGCACACGAGCAGCAGGTCGAGCACCGGACGACCCGCCTGCTCGCCGAGATGCCGGGGGTCATGGAAGTGGGCCCGGCGTGCCGGGGGATGCTGCGCGGCATCGCGCGGCGGCGCTTCATGGTCAAGGTCGGCTTCAAGGGGCGCGCCACCGCGTGGATGGCGCAGCATTTCCCCGAACCGATGCGCCTGTCCAGCCGCGCCATCGTGCGCAGCGATCTGGGCTGAGCGACGCGTCGCCTCAGGGCGCGAGCGGCGCGGCCGAAGCGCCCCTTGTTTCCGGGACACAATGGCAGCTGCGGCACGGCCCGCTCTGCAACGCCGCCCTCCGTCAACCGTCGCCTTACCGTTTCGCCACCATGAGCCAACAGCCCACTTTCGCTCCCATGCCCGACGCCGCCGGCTTCTTCGGCCCCTACGGCGGCCAGCTCGTACCACCGCACTTGAAGCAGGCGATGGACGACATCAACGCCGCCTACGCCGAGATCACGAAGCGCCAAGACTTTCAGGATGAATTGGCGCAGCTGTTTGCCGACTACGTGGGCCGGCCGAGTCCGATTTTTCATGCCCGGCGCCTGTCGGAGCAGCTGGGCGGCGCGCAGATTCACTTGAAGCGCGAAGACCTGAACCACACCGGCGCACACAAGATCAACCACTGCCTGGGCGAGGCGCTGCTGGCCAAGTTCATGGGCAAGAAAAAGGTCATCGCCGAGACCGGCGCCGGCCAGCACGGCGTGGCCCTGGCCACCGCCTGCGCGCTGGTGGGCATCCCCTGCGAGATCCACATGGGCCAAGTGGACATCGAGAAGGAACACCCCAACGTCACCAAGATGCGCATCCTGGGCACCAGGCTGGTGCCGGTGACGCGCGGCGCGGCGACGCTCAAGGAGGCCGTGGACAGCGCCTTCGAGGAATACCTGAACAACCCGGCGGACTATCTCTATGCCATCGGCTCGGTCGTGGGCCCGCACCCCTTCCCGATGATGGTGCGCGATTTCCAGAGCATCGTCGGGCGCGAGGCGCGCCAGCAGTTCCAGGACCGGCACGGCCGCCTGCCGCAGTACGTCGCGGCCTGCGTGGGCGGCGGCTCCAATGCCATCGGCATCTTCACCGCCTTCCTGGACGACGCCGAGGTCCGGCTGGTGGGCGTGGAGCCCGCCGGCGAGGGCACCGACCGGCCCGGTCGCCATGCCGCCACGCTCACCATGGGCAAGCCGGGCGAGATCCACGGCATGAAATGCTACGTGCTGGAAGACCAGCCGGGCGTGCCTGCGGCGGTGCACAGCATCGCCTCGGGCCTCGACTACCCCGGCATCGGCCCGCAGCACAGCTACCTCAAGGACACGGGGCGCGTGCACTACGAGACGGCCAACGACCAGGAAACGCTGGACGCATTCATGCGCCTGTCGCGCGTGGAAGGCATTATCCCGGCGCTGGAGAGCGCGCACGCGGTGGCCTGGGCGATGCGCACCGCGCCGACCCTCGCCAGGGACCAGCACATCCTGGTCAACCTGTCCGGGCGCGGCGACAAGGACGCCGACTACGTGGCCAAGGTGCTGGGGATCTGAGACGCGGCCCCTTTCCCTCCTGCCGATGAACGGGACCCTGCCCTGGCTGACGGAAGCCCAGGCCCTGCCGCCGCCCGAGCAGGCCTGGCCCGGCGATTCACCTGCGCCCGGCCTGCTGGCCGCAGGTGGCGGGCTGTCGGTGCAGCGCCTGCTGGAAGCCTACGCGCAGGGCTGCTTTCCCTGGTTCAGCGAGGGCCAGCCCGTGCTGTGGTGGAGCCCGGATCCGCGCATGGTGCTCCCGACGGCGGGTTTTCGGCTGCACCGCTCCCTGCGCAAGACGCTGCAGCGCTTTCGCGCGACCGAAGGCTGCGAGCTGCGGGTCGACAGCGACTTCCCGGCCGTCATCCGCGCCTGCGCCCGCGCGCCCCGCGCCGGGCAGGCAGGGACCTGGATCGTGCCGGAGATGGTGCAGGCCTACGAGCGCCTGCACGCCGCGGGCCACGCCCACAGCGTCGAGACCTGGGTGGATGGCAGCCTCGTGGGCGGTCTGTATTGCGTGGCGATCGGGCGCGCGGTGTTCGGCGAGTCCATGTTCGCGCACGCCACCGATGCCTCCAAGATCGCGCTGGCGGCCTTGGTGGCGATCGCACGGCGCGGTGGCGTGGAGCTCATCGATTGCCAGCAGAACACCCGGCACCTGGCGTCGCTGGGCGCGCGCGAGGTGCCGCGGGCGGAGTTCCTCTGCCATGTCGCGGCAGCCCGCACCGAGGAGCCGCCCGCCTGGCGCTTCGCGCCGCAGGACTGGGAGGCCGTCCTGGGCGCGCCGGCGGCCAGCCCCGCCAGGCCACCAGGCGCATAGGCGGGCACGGACGGCGGCCAGCGCCAACGCTGCCTATACTGGTGCGAGCCTGTCTGTCTTCCCTGAACGCCGCGTGACGCAACTCAACGACCTCCCGCTGCAGAGCCTGCAGTTCTACGCCACCGCGCCCTACCCGTGCAGCTACCTGCCCGAGCGGCAGGCGCGCTCGCAGGTCGCCACGCCCAGCCACCTGATCCAGAACACGGTCTATTCGGAACTGGTCGCGCAGGGTTTCCGGCGCAGCGGCATGTTCACCTACCGCCCGCATTGCGACGGCTGCCAGGCCTGCGTGCCGCTGCGCGTGCTGGTGCATGAGTTCCGGCCCGACCGCAGCCAGCGCCGCGCCTGGACGCGCCACGCCGGGCTGCAGGCGCGCGTGCTGCGCCTGTGCTATGTGCCCGAGCACTACCAGCTCTACCTGCGCTACCAGAGCGCGCGGCACGCAGGCGGCGGAATGGACCAGGACAGCATCGACCAGTACACGCAGTTCCTGCTGCAAAGCCGCGTCAATTCGCGCCTGGTGGAATTTCGCGAGCCGCCCGCGCCCGGCGAGGAACAGGGCGCCCTGAAGATGGTCTCGATCCTGGACGTGCTGGAGAACGGGCTGTCGGCGGTCTACACCTTCTACGAGCCGGAGGCGCGGACGAGCTACGGCACCTACAACGTGCTCTGGCAGATCGAGCAGGCACGCATCCTGGACCTGCCGCACCTGTACCTTGGGTACTGGATCGCCCAGAGCCCGAAGATGGCCTACAAGGCCCAGTTCCTGCCCCATGAGCGGCGCGAGGGGGGCCGTTGGCAGCGCCACGAGCGCGCTGGCGCGCACCGAACGGCGGGCGGGCGTGTAGAGTAGGCACTGGCCCGCCAGGCACGCCCCGGCACGCTGGCGGGCCCT
>NZ_ALEE01000399.1 GCF_000282995.1 Melaminivora alkalimesophila | reverse complement strand
CTGGCGGGCCCTGCCCGCTCGAAAGGCCCGCCATGACCACAGCAGCCCGCTCTCGAACCCCCTCCTCCCGCGCCAATGCACGCGCCGCGGCCGAGCCGAGCGCGCCTCCCGAGCCCTTTTTGCGCCGGCGCTTCGCGGTGATCGGCGCCGGCATGTCGGGCATCGCCTGCGCCCGCACACTGGCCCAGGCCGGGCACGACGTCACGGTGCTGGAGCGCCTGCCGAGGGCC
>NZ_ALEE01000398.1 GCF_000282995.1 Melaminivora alkalimesophila | reverse complement strand
CCTGCCGAGGGCCGGCGGCCGCACCGGTTCGCTGGACACGACCTACGGCAGCTTCGACGCCGGTGCGCAGTATTTCACCGTGCGCGACGCGCGCTTTCAGCAGGCGCTCGACACCGTCCCGACGCTGGTGCGCCGCTGGAGTGTGAGCACCGTGCGCGTGCTCGACGCCAGTGGCCGGGTGGCGGCGGTCGCCCCGCCGCCGGGCGAGGCGCACTGGGTCGCGAGTCCGACCATGGACGCGCTGGTGCAGGCCTGGAGTGAGCCGCTGGCGGCCGAGGGCCGCCTGCACCTGGGCACCGCCGTCACACGGCTGGAGCACGACCCGATGCGCCCGCGCGCCTGGCAGCTGCGCACCACCGCGGTGGACGGCTCGATGCGCACCTTCGCCGGCTTCGACGGCGTGCTCTTTGCCCTGCCTGCGCCGCTCACGCAGGCGCTGCTGACGGAGTGCGGCGTGGCGCCCGCCTGGGTGGAGGCCTTGGCGGACGTGCAGATCGCGCCGTGCTGGACGCTGATGCTGGCCTTCGCCCAGGCCGTGCGGCCCGGGCTGGTCACGCTCGGCCCACAGTGGAACGCCGCGCGCAGCACGCACCACCGCGTCGCCTGGCTGGCGCGCGAATCCTCCAAGCCGGGGCGCACGCAGATCGAACGCTGGACCGTGCAGGCCTCGCCCGCCTGGTCGCGCGAGCACCTGCACGACGATCACGCCCGCATCCGCGCCAAGCTCACGCGCGCCTTCGCAGAAATCACCGGCATCCACGCCACGCCCACGCACAGCCAGGTGCGCTGCTGGCCGCATGCGCAGACACAGAGCCCGCTCGGTCAACCTTTTGTGTGGGACCCGGACAGCGGCCTGGGCGCCTGCGGCGACTGGTGCCTCGGGCATCGGCTGGAGGATGCCTTCGTGTCGGGCCTGTCGCTGGCCCTGGCCGTGCTTTGACGGCTGCCCCCTACGTCGGCCGCTTCGCGCCCTCGCCCACCGGCCCCCTGCACGCGGGCTCGCTGGTGGCCGCCCTGGCGAGCTGGCTGGATGCGCGCGCCGCCGGCGGGCGCTGGCTGGTGCGCATCGAGGATGTGGACACGCCGCGCTGCCGCCAGGAGGCCGCCGAGCGCATCCTCGCCCAGCTCGCAGCCTGCGGGCTCCAGCCGGACGGGCCGCCGCTCTACCAGTCCCGCCGCAGTGCCCGCTACCAGCAGGTGCTCGATGACTGCATTGCGCGAAAACTGGCCTACCCCTGCGCCTGTACCCGGCGCGACATCGACGCCGCACTCGCCGCGCGCGGGCTGGAGCACGAGCGCCACACCGAACGCCCCTACCCCGGCACCTGCCGCGCCGGCCTGGCCGGACGCCCGGCGCGTGCCTGGCGCTTCCATGCAGAGCGCTGGCAGGCGGGTCTGCCGCCCGCGGCTTCGGCGGAGGGCCAGGCCGCCCGCGGGCCCGTGCTGACCACTGGCGGCGTGCGCTGGCGCGACCGGCGGCTGGGCATGATGCAGCAGGACGTGGCGCGCGAGGTGGGCGATTTCGTGCTGCGCCGCGCCGATGGCTTGTGGTCGTATCAGCTCGCGGTGGTGGTGGACGACGCCGACCAGGGCGTCACGCACGTCGTGCGCGGCGAGGATCTGGCGGACAACACGCCGCGCCAGATGCTGCTGCAGTCGGCGCTGGGGCTTCCGATGCCGCACTACCTGCACACGCCGCTGGTGCGTGGCGCCGATGGCGAGAAGCTGTCCAAGCAGCACGGCGCGCCCCCGATCGACGAGCGCCGCCCCCTGGACGCGCTGGGCGCCGCAGCCCGGGTGTTGGGCCTGCCCCCAGCCCCCGCCGGGCGGACCCTGTCTCAGGTACTTGCCCTATGGGTGCGCGCTTGGGCGAGAATCTACAATTTCCCGCCGTGATGCAAAACCCGCCCCCGCCCTCTTCTTGCCAGGATTTCGCCGCCTCACCCTCCTCGGGCGGCGGCACGCCTGCCGGCGTGGCCCACCCGAAAGGCATCCGCAGCTACGTGCGGCGCGCCGGGCGGACCACCAGCGGCCAGTCGCGCGCGCTGGAGGAGCTGGGGCCGCGCTTCGTGCTCGACTACGCCCCTCGCCCCCTGGACGCGGCCGCCGCTTTCGGGCGCAGCGCCCCCTTGATCCTGGAGATCGGCTTCGGCATGGGCGAGGCCACGGCCCACATCGCCCAGCTGCGCCCGCAGGACGACTTCCTGTGCTGCGAAGTGCACGAGCCCGGCGTCGGGGCGCTGCTCAAGCGCATCGGCGAGCTGGGGCTGACCAACATCCGCATCCTGCAGCACGACGCCGTCGAGGTGCTCGAACACATGCTGGCGCCCGCCTCGCTCGACGGCGTGCACATCTTCTTTCCCGACCCGTGGCACAAGAAGCGCCACAACAAGCGCCGTCTGATCCAGCCCCCGCTGGTGGCGCGCCTGGCCGACCGCCTCAAGCCCGGCGGCTACCTGCATTGCGCCACCGACTGGCAGCCCTACGCCGAGCAGATGCTCGAGGTCCTGGGCGGCGAGCCGCGGCTGGTCAACACGGCCGACGGCTACGCCCCCCGGCCCGGCTACCGTCCGCTCACGAAGTTCGAGAACCGCGGCCTGCGCCTCGGGCACGGCGTGTGGGACCTCGTGTTCACGCGCCGCCCGCTCGATTGAGCGGCGCCCGCCTTCCTGTCCTCCTCCAGAGAAGTCGTCCGCCATGAAACCCCTGCTGCAGAACCTGGCCGAGATGACCGCCCACCGCGACCACCTGATGCTGGAAGTGTCGGTTCTGTCCACACTGGTGCAGCAGGGTCGCGACGTGCGCGTGCGCGCCCTGGAGATCTTCGCGCACCGCGGCCGGACCTGGGTGCGCCCACGCAGCTGGACCGAGGGCTGCGCGCGGGTCGTCTCCAGCCCCCTGGAGGCCTGCGAAGACCCGAGCGCCGTGCTGCTGACCAGCATGCCCGAGCTGCACCAGTGCATCGGCCAAGAGGGCAAGAGCACCGAGCGCAGCGCCCCGGGCGCGCACATCCTGTGGCTGCCGGTCTGGCTGGGCGAACGCGCCCATGCCTGCCTGGAGATTTCCCAGCCGCGCCGCTTCTCCCGGCACCAGCGCGACGTGATCACCGGCGTGTTCCTGGTCTACCAGAACTACCAGAGCCTGCTCGACTACAGCGAGCGCGACGCCCTCACGGGCCTGCTCAATCGCAAGACCTTCGACGAGCAGTTCGCGCGCCAGTCCTTCAAACGGGCCACCACGGAGGCGGCGAGCAACTGGCTGGCGGTCATCGACATCGACCACTTCAAGCGGGTCAACGACCGCTTCGGCCACCTGTATGGCGACGAGGTGCTGATCCTGGTGGCGAACCAGCTGCGCAGCCAGTTTCGCACGCAGGACCGGATCTTCCGCTTCGGTGGCGAGGAGTTCGTCGTGCTGCTGCGCTCGGCCACGCTGGAGCAGGCGCGCAGCGCGCTGGAGCGGCTGCGCCAGGGCATCGCGGCCCACCCCTTCCCGCAGATCGGCCACATCACGGTCAGCATCGGCTTTGCCGCGGCGCACGGCGGCGCGCCGGTGGAGATCCTCGGCCGGGCCGACCAGGCGCTCTACTACGCCAAGGAAAACGGCCGCGACCGCGTGTGCTTCCACGGCGACCTGGTCGACAGCGGCGCGCTCGGCCGAAAGATCGAGCACGACGAGGTCGAGCTGTTCTGACGGCTGCGGGGCGCCCCGGCCCCCAGCCGCCACCGCTGCATCAGGCGCGCTCGCCCACCCAGCCGACCACCGAGGCCAGCGCCTTGCCCAGCGCCGCCGGGTGGGTGCCGCCGGCCATGGCCAGGTCGGGCTTGCCGCCGCCCTTGCCGCCGACCTGACCCGCCACGAAGTTCACCAGCTCTCCCGCCTTGATGCGCGAGGTGGCGTCGGCCGTCACACCGGCGGCCAGCTGCACCCGCTCGCCATCGACCGCGGCCAGCACGATGGCGGCGGTCTTGAGCCGGTCCTTGAGCTTGTCCATGGTCTCGCGCAGGGTGCGGGCGTCGGCGCCCGGCAGTTCGGCGGCGAGCACCTTCAGGCCCTTCACCTCGACCGCCTGGGCCGCCAGCTCGTCGCCCTGCGAGGCCGCCAGGCGCCCCTTGAGCGCAGCCACTTCCCGCTCGAGCGAGCGCACCTGCTCCAGCACCTGGGCCAGGCGCGGCTGCACCTCGGCCAGCGGCGCGCGCAGCGTCGCAGCCGCGGCTTCCAGCGTTGCCTCCATCTGTTGTACCCACGCCAGGGCGTTGCGACCGGTGATGGCCTCTACCCGGCGCACGCCTGCCGCGATGCCCCCCTCGGCGACGATCTTGAACAGGCCGATGTCGCCAGTGCGCGAGACATGGGTGCCGCCACACAGCTCGCGGCTGGTGCCGATGTCGAGCACGCGCACGGTCTCGCCGTACTTCTCCCCGAACAGCATCATGGCACCAGACTTCTGCGCGCTTTCGATGTCCATCACGCGCGCCTGCGTCTCCTGGTTGGCGAGGATTTCCTCGTTGACCAGGCGTTCGATCTCGGCGATCTGCGCATCGCTCAGGGGCGCGTTGTGCGTGAAGTCGAAGCGCGTGCGCTCATCGTCGACCAGCGAGCCCTTTTGCTGCACGTGGCTGCCCAGCACCTCGCGCAGCGCCTTGTGCATGAGGTGGGTGGCGCTGTGGTTGCGCACGGTGGCGGCGCGCAGCTGCGCATCCACGCGCGCCGTCACCGTGTCGCCCACCTGCAGCGTGCCCTGGGTCTGCGTGCCGTGGTGGCCGAAGACGTCGGCGCGGATCTTCTGCGTGTCGCTCACGCCGAACTGCACGCCCTCGGCAGCCAGCACGCCGCGGTCGCCCACCTGGCCGCCCGACTCGGCATAGAACGGCGTGGACGACAGCACCACCACGCCGCTTTGCCCTTCTTCCAGCCGCTGAACGGGCGTGCCCTCATGGTAGAGCGCCACCACCTGCGCCTGCTCTTCCAGGCAGTCGTAGCCGGTGAAGGCATGGCCTGCGCCGCTGTATTCCAGGGCCCGGTCCATCTTGAACTTGCCGGCGGCGCGCGCCTGGGTCTTCTGGCGCTGCATGGCGGCATCGAAGGCAGCGCCATCCACCTCCACGCCGCGCTCGCGCGCCACGTCCTGCGTGAGGTCGAGCGGAAAGCCGTAGGTGTCGTGCAGCTTGAAGGCCAGTTCGCCGGACAGAGTGGTGGCGCCGTCCGCCAGGGCCGCGTCCAGGATCTCCATGCCGTGCGCGAGCGTCTCGAAGAAGCGCTCTTCCTCGACGCGCAGCACTTCGGTGATGCGCTCTTGCTGCTCGCGCAGTTTCGGATAGGCATCACCCATCTGCGCGACCAGATCGGTCACCAGCTTGTGGAAGAACGGCGTCTTCTGGCCGAGCTTGTAGCCGTGGCGAATGGCGCGGCGGATGATGCGCCGCTGCACGTAGCCGCGCCCTTCGTTGCTCGGGATGACGCCGTCGGCCACCAAGAACGCCGTGGCGCGGATGTGGTCGGCGATCACCTTGAGCGAGGGGTTGTCCAGGTCGGAGCAACCGGTCTCGCGCGCGGCCGCCTCGATCAGCACCTTGAACAAGTCGATCTCGTAGTTGCTGTGCACGTGCTGCAGGATGGCCGCCAGCCGCTCCAGGCCCATGCCGGTGTCCACGCAGGGCGCGGGCAGCGGCACCACGCTGCCGTCCTCCTTCATGTCGAACTGCATGAACACGTGGTTCCAGATTTCGATGAAGCGGTCGCCATCCTCATCCGGGCTGCCCGGAGGCCCGCCGGGGATGTGCGGGCCGTGGTCGTAGAAAACCTCCGAGCACGGGCCGCAGGGGCCGGTGTCGGCCATCATCCAGAAGTTGTCGCTCTTGTACTTGCCGCCCTTGTTGTCGCCGATGCGGATCACGCGCTCGGGCGGCAGGCCGATCTCCTTGGTCCAGATGTCGTAGGCCTCGTCGTCCTCGTGGTAGACCGTGGCCAGCAGCTTGTCCGCCGGCAGCTTGTACACCTGCGTCAAAAGCTCCCAGCCCCAGACGATGGACTCGCGCTTGAAGTAGTCGCCAAACGACCAGTTGCCCAGCATCTCGAAGAAGGTGTGGTGGCGCGCGGTGTAGCCCACGTTCTCCAGGTCGTTGTGCTTGCCGCCGGCGCGCAGACACGTCTGCACCGAGGCGGCGCGCACGTAGGGGCGCTTGTCCGTGCCCAGGAACACGTCCTTGAACTGCACCATGCCGGAGTTGGTGAACATCAGCGTCGGGTCGTTGCCGGGCACCAGCGGGCTGGAGGCCACCACCGTATGGCCCTTGGCAGCGAAGAAGTCCAGGAAGGTCT
This sequence comes from Melaminivora alkalimesophila, assembly GCF_000282995.1. Taxonomy (GTDB): domain Bacteria; phylum Pseudomonadota; class Gammaproteobacteria; order Burkholderiales; family Burkholderiaceae_C; genus Melaminivora; species Melaminivora alkalimesophila. The sequence goes on along the minus strand of NZ_ALEE01000398.1, from coordinate 1,891 downwards.
TGCGGATGTCGGCGACGGAGAAGGTGGGTGTGCTCATGGGGCTTTTCAGGTTGGGGGGCGCAGGCGCTTCGGAAGGCGCGGCGCGGCCACGCGCGGGGCAACCGGCAATTATAGGTTTTGCGGCCTTCCAGCGACGCCGCCCCCGCCAGGCGCAGCGGCGCTATGCTGGGGTTCCTGCGCCCTCTTTCTCGTCGCCACGACCTTGCGGAGCCACGCCATGGACAGCCAGAAGACCTCCTCTCCCCTCGCCCTGCTCGAAGACGCACAGCTCCTGCGGACCGACGCCCTGCTGGGCGGCCAGTGGTTCGCCGGTGGCGCGCGCTTTGCGGTGCACGACCCGGCCACGGGCGACAGGCTTGCCGACGTTGCCAACCTCGGCCCGCGCGAGGCACGGCACGCCATCGACGCCGCCTGTGAGGCCCTGCCCGCGTGGCGCACGCGCCCGGCCAAGGAGCGCAGCCAGCTGCTGCGCCGGTGGTTCGAGCTGCTGGTGCAGCACCAGGAAGACCTGGCCCGCCTGATCACCGCCGAGGGCGGCAAGCCGCTGGCCGAGGCGCGCGGCGAAGTCGCCTATGGCGCGAGTTTCGTGGAATGGTTCGCCGAGGAAGCCAAGCGCGTGAACGGCGAGGTGCTGCCGCACTTTCAGAACGACCGGCGCCTTTTGGTGCTGCGCCAGCCCATCGGCGTGTGCGCCGCCATCACGCCCTGGAATTTTCCGCTGGCCATGATCACGCGCAAGGTGGCGCCCGCCATCGCCGCCGGCTGCACGGTGGTCGTCAAGCCGGCGGAGCTCACGCCGCTGACGGCGCTGGCGGCGGCCGAGCTGGCGCTGCGCGCGGGCATTCCGGCGGGCGTGCTGAACGTGGTGACGAGCGACGACGCAGCCGGCGTGGGCCGCGTGCTGTGCGAGAGCGAGCACGTGCGCCACCTGTCGTTCACCGGCTCCACCGAGGTCGGGCGCATCCTGATGAAGCAGTGCGCTCCCACTATCAAGAAGCTGTCTCTGGAGCTGGGCGGCAACGCGCCCTTCCTGGTGTTCGACGATGCCGACGTGGACGCGGCGGTGGAAGGCGCCTTTGCCAGCAAGTACCGCAACGCCGGCCAGACTTGCGTGTGCACCAACCGCTTCTACGTACAGGAGGGCGTGTACGACGAATTCGTCGAGAAGTTCGCCGCACGCGTGCAGCAGGCCAGGGTGGGCAATGGCTTCGAGGAAGGCGTGGCGATCGGCCCGCTGATCGAGCCGGCGGCGGTGGAGAAGGTGAAGCGCCACCTGGAGGACGCCGTGGCCAAGGGCGCGCGCATCGTCACCGGCGGCAAGCCCTTGCCGGAGCTGGGTTCGGGGCAATTCTTCGAGCCCACGGTGCTCGCCGACGCCACCGCGGGAATGCTGTTCGCGCGCGAGGAGACCTTCGGGCCGCTGGCGCCGATTGTCCGCTTCAAGACGGAGGAAGAGGCGATCGCTGCCGCCAACGCCACCGAGTTCGGCCTTGCAAGTTATTTCTACGCCCGCGACATGGCACGCATCATCCGCGTCAGCGAGGCGCTGGAAGCGGGCATGGTCGGGGTGAACGTGGGACTGATCTCCAGCGAGCAGGTGCCGTTTGGGGGCGTCAAGCAGTCCGGCCTGGGGCGCGAGGGCTCCAGCCACGGGATCGAGGAATACGTGGAGCTGAAATATCTCTGCCTGGGCGGACTGTAGTTGCGCTGCTCCGGGCTAGAATGCGGTCTGCAAGGGGCTGCGCTGCCAGCCCTTTTGAGCGGGCGTCGTTCAATGGCAGGACCTGAGCTTCCCAAGCTCAAGACGTGGGTTCGATTCCCATCGCCCGCTCCAGAATTCCCCAATTTAATCAACGGGTTGCGCCTGACCTGCTCCCCATAGGCCGTACCA
>NZ_ALEE01000397.1 GCF_000282995.1 Melaminivora alkalimesophila | reverse complement strand
CGCGCATCGGCCGCCGCCTCCAGCGCGCCCAGCATGCGCGCGATGCGGTCGGCCAGCGCTTCGTTGCTGAGTTTTTCGCGAAAGCGTTCGACCATCAGCGGAAAGGCCAGCGGCCCGGGGCGCAGCAGCGCATGCACCGCCAGCCGCTGCGCCCGCATGCGCTGCAGCGCCGCCTGGATGGCACCCACGTCCAGCTCCTGGCGCAGCACCTCCTCGCTGGCCTGGCGCAGCAGCAGGTTGGCGTGGTCGTACTTGCGAAAGACCTCGAAGAACAGCTGCGCCGAGGCCTGCAGCTGGCGCGCGCTGCGCTGCTCGCCCGGGTGGCTCTGGAAAATCAGGCCCGCCACGCGGGCGATCTCGCGAAAGCGCCGGCGCGCCATCTCGGTGGCATTCAGGCTGGCCAGCAGCTCGTGCAGCAGTGCGCGCCGCGCCGGGTCCTCGGCCTGCGGCCCCTCCTGCGGCCGGACATGGGCCGTGCTGCGCGGCGCCGGCGTGCCTGCGGCCGGTGCCGGCCCGGGACCGGCGTGCAGCAGCTGCGGCAGCAGCGCGGCCCAGTCCCGCTGCTCGGCGCTGAGCAGCTCCAGGCCATAGTCGTTGACCGCGATGGAGAAGGTGCCGGGCTGCTGCTGCGCCGCGCGCCACGCCAGCAGGCTCGCCAGCCCCAGGTGCGCGTGCCGGCCGGCGAAGGGATAGAGGAACAGGTGCCAGCCCTCGCGCGTGCGCAGCGTCTCGGCCAGCAGCGTGTCCGGCGTGGGCAGCTGCGACCAGCGCGCCTGCAGCTGCAGCAGCGGCCGCACGGCGCGCAGCTCGGGGCTGCGGTAGTGCCCGGCTGCGGCCTGCGCCAGCTCGCGCACCACGAAGTCCGCCAGCACGGTGGACAGCGGCATGCGCGAGCCAGCCCAGCGCGGCACGGTGGCACGCGTGCGCGGCGCGCGGCGCACGAAGGCCGTCATCTGTTCGATGCGCACGAGCTCCAGCACCTGCCCGGCGAAGACGAAACAGTCGCCCGGGGCCAGGCGCGACAGGAAGCTTTCTTCCATCGACCCCAGCCGCGCACCGTGCAGGATCTGCACCGCCATGCTGGCGTCGCTCACGATGGTGCCGATGTTGGCGCGGTGGCGGCGCGCCAGGCGCGCATCGGGCATGCGCCAGAGGCCCTCCTCGTCCACCACCACCCGCCGGTAGTCCGGGTAGGCGGCCAGCGCCTGCCCGCCGCCCGAGACGAAGCCCAGGCACCACTCCCACGCCTGCCGCGAGAGCTGCCGGTAGGCGCGGCTGCGGCGCACCTCCCGGTACAGCGCCTCGGGCTCGAAGCCTCCGCCCAGGGCGACGGTGACCAGGTGCTGCACCAGCACGTCGATGGGCTGCTCGGGCGAGGCGCGCGACTCCACCTGGCCGGCACGCACCGCGGCGCGCGCGGCCGCCGCCTCGACGATCTCCAGGCTGTGCGTGGGCACCAGGGTGATGCGCGAGGGCCGCCCGGGCGCGTGCCCGGAGCGCCCGGCGCGCTGCAAGAGGCGCGCCACGCCCTTGGCCGAGCCGATCTGCAGCACGCGCTCCACGGGCGCGAAGTCCACCCCCAGGTCCAGGCTGGAGGTCGCGACCACGGCGCGCAGGCTGCCGTCCTTCAGCCCCGCCTCCACCCACTCGCGCACCGCGCGGTCGAGCGAGCCGTGGTGGATGGCGATCTGCCCGGCCCAGTCAGGGCGCGCATCCAGCAGCGCCTGGTACCACTGCTCGGCCTGTGAGCGCACGTTGACGAAGACCAGGGTGGTGCGGCTCGCCTCCAGCTCGCGCACCACCGCCGGCAGCATGCGCAGGCCCAGGTGCCCGGCCCAGGAGAAACGCTCGGGCGCATCGGGCAGCAGCGTGTCCACCACCAGCCGCTTGTCGATGCGGCCCTGCACCAGCACTCCGCCCGCCGGCAGCGCCAGCGGCGCGAGCAGCGTGTCCATGGCCTCCGGCAGGTTGCCCAGCGTGGCCGACATGCCCCAGGCCATCAGCTGCGGATTCCAGGTCGCCAGCCGCGCCAGCGCCAGCTGCAGCTGCACGCCGCGTTTCGTTCCCAGCAGCTCGTGCCATTCGTCGGCCACCACCAGCCGCAGCTGCGACAGCTGCTCGCGCGCGTCGGCGCGCGCCAGCAGCAGCGACAGGCTCTCGGGCGTGGTCACCAGCACGGTGGGCAGGCGGCGCGCCTGCGCGCTGCGCTCGCCGCTGGCCGTGTCGCCGGTGCGCGCGGCCAGCGTCCAGCGCGCCAGCGCCGGGCACTGCGGCGCCAGCTCGGCGACCGGTTGCGCCAGGGCCCTGAGCGTGTCGGCCGCCAGGGCCCGCATCGGCGTGATCCACAGCACCGTCAGCGGCTCGGCCGAACGCTCCGCGGCGGCGGGCCGGGAAGCCAGCGCCTGCAGCGCCCCGAGCCACACGGCATAGGTCTTGCCCGCGCCGGTGGTGGCGTGCAACAGGCCGGAGCGCCCGGCGGCCATGGCGCGCCAGACCTCGCGCTGGAAGGCGAAGCTGCGCCAGCCGCGTGCGGCGAACCAGCCTGCCACGGCGCGGCGCAGGGCTGCGCGCCCTGCCCTGCCATCGCGGCCCGCTGCGCGGCTCATGCGGCCCCGGGCGGCAACAGGGCCGCCAGCGTCTGCAGCGTGTCCGCCTCGGCCACCGGCTTGTCCTGCCGCCAGCGCAGCATGCGCGGGAAGCGCACGGCGATGCCGCTCTTGTGCCGGCTGCTGCGCGCGATGCCCTCGAAGCCCAGCTCGAACACCAGCGTCGGGCGCACGCTGCGCACCGGTCCGAAACTCTCCACCGTGGTCCTGCGGATGATCGCGTCCACCTGGGCGATCTCGGCATCCGTCAGGCCCGAGTAGGCCTTGGCAAACGGCACCAGCGCGCGCTCCGGCGCTCCTTGCGGGCGGTCCCACACCGCGAAGGTGTAGTCGGTGTAGAGGCTGGCGCGCCGGCCGTGGCCGCGCTGCGCGTAGATCAGCACGGCGTCGACGCTCAAGGGGTCGATCTTCCATTTCCACCACACGCCCACGTCCTTGGTGCGGCCCACGCCGTATTGCGCTTGGCGGGCCTTGAGCACCATCCCTTCCACGCCCCGGGCGCGCACGCCCTGGCGCTGGCGCGCCAGGTCCTCCCAGCTGCTGCCGTGCAGGAGCGGGCTGGCCAGCAGTGTGGGGTGGTTGGCAACGGCGATGAGCGCGTCCAGCCGCGCACGGCGCGCGTGCTGCGGCAGCGCGCGCAGGTCCTCGCCGCCCTCCTCCAGCAGGTCGTAGGCCATCAGCACCACCGGCAGCTCGCGCAGGATCTTGGGCGACAGGGTCTTGCGGCCGATGCGCTTTTGCAGGTCGGCGAAGGGGCGCACCTGGCCTGGGCCGTCCTCGTCCGGCGCGGCGTGGCGCCAGACCAGGATCTCGCCGTCGATCACCGTGCCGTCCGGCAGCGCATCGCCCAGGTCTTGCAGCTCGGGGAAGCGCTCGCTGACCAGCTCCTCGCCGCGCGACCAGACCCAGGTGCCGCCCGCGCGGCGCACCAGCTGGGCGCGGATGCCGTCCCATTTCCATTCGACCAGCCAGTCCTGCGGATCGCCCAGGGCGTCGCCCATCTGCTCCACAGGCAGCATGAAGGGGTGCGCCAGGAAGAACGGGTAGGGATGGCCGCTGGCCTCGCGCCGGGCGCTGGCCTCCTCCAGCGCATCTTCGGGCTGGACCAGGCGGGCGTAATCCGCGGCGCCGGGCCGCGCGCCGATGTGCGTGTAGCCCATCAGGCGCTGCGCGATGCGCTTGGCATCGACGCCGCTGACGGCCGCCAGTGCCTGCGTGACCTGCAGCTTCGACACGCCGACGCGAAACGCGCCGGTGATCAGCTTGAAATAGACCAGCCGCTCCTCGGGCGCGAGCAGGTTCCACTGCGCGGACAGGCGCTCGGCCAGCGCCTCGGGCGGCAGGCCACGCAGCGGCAGCAGGTGCTGCGCCATCCAGGCCGCGAGCGGCAGCTCGTGCGCGCCGGTGGGCGCCGGCAGCAGCAGCGCAATCGTCTCGGCCAGGTCGCCCACCGCCTCGTGGCACTCGTCGAACAGCCACTCAGGCAGGCCGGCGG
>NZ_ALEE01000396.1 GCF_000282995.1 Melaminivora alkalimesophila | reverse complement strand
CTGGCGCGGCTTGCCGCCCGCCAGGAAGTACACGGCCCAGGCCGCATCCTCCGGTGCCGCCGCTTGCAGGTACTCGCGCAGCGCCGCCTGCTTGGCCAGCAGCGAGGTGCTGGCATCGAGCTGCCGGTACAGGGCGGCGAAACGCTTCATGCGCCCGCCCCTTCCCCACGGCCATCGGGGCCCGCGGCGACCGCCGGCTCATCTTCCTGGCCGTATTCGGTCTGGAAGGCGCGCGCATCCAGGCCACGCTCCTCGCGCAGCCAGCGCACCAGCGTCGCCACGCTGCCGTGCGTGACGAACACCCGCTCGGCACCGGTGGCGGCAATGGCCGCCTGCAGCCCCGGCCAGTCGGCGTGGTCGGACATGACGAAGCCCCGGTCCACGCCGCGGCGCCGGCGCGCGCCGCGCAGCTGCATCCAGCCGCTGGCAAAGGCATCCGAGTGGCGGGCGAAGCGCCGCATCCAGGGCGTGCCCTGCGCCGAGGGCGGGGCCAGCACCAGCGCGCGGCGCAGCAGCTGCGCATCCACGCCCGGATCGCTCACGCGCAGCGTGGGCGCAAGCTCCACGCCGGCCGCCCGGTACACCGCGTTGAGCGGCTCCACCGCACCGTGCACCACGATCGGGCCGATGCTGCGGTCCACGCCGTGCAGGATGCGCTGCGCCTTGCCGAAGGCGTAGCACAGCAGCACCGAAGGCCGCCCGGCGGCCGCATTGGCGCGCCACCACCCGTCGATCTCGCAGAACAATTCCGGCTGGCTGGGCCAGCGGTAGATCGGCAGACCAAAGGTCGACTCGGTGATGAAGGTGTCGCAGCGCACCGGCTCGAAGGGCGCGCAGGTGCCGTCGTCCTCCAGCTTGTAGTCGCCCGAGGCCACCCAGACCTGGCCGCCATGCTCGATGCGCACCTGCGCCGAGCCGAGCACATGCCCGGCCGGATGCAGCGAGAGGCGCACACCGTGGTGCGCGACCTGCTCGCCATATTCCAGCGTCTGCAGGCAGATGTCCGCGCCCAGCCGTGCACGCAGGGCGCCGGCGCTCAGCGCGTGCGCCAGGTAATGGCCGTGCCCGGGGCGCGCATGGTCGGAGTGCGCGTGCGTGACGACGGCGCGCTCCACCGGCCGCCAGGGGTCGATGTAGAAGCCACCGGGTGGGCAGTACAGACCCTCGGGGCGGGCGACCACCAAGTCGGCGTCGCTGCTGCTCATCGCACACCCTCCGGGTCCGCACAAGCGGGGCTTGAGGGTTGGCGGGCGGCGGCGCGTGGCATGGGCCCATGCTAGCCCCGCCGCTGCCCGGCGCGGCCCCGGCGCGCGCGCGTCGGTCTGTCGGAGAGCGGCCTACACCAGGGCCGCGGGAACGAAAAAACCGCCCGCGGGCGGTTTCTCTGTACGACGGACTGCCGCGCAGGCAACGCCCGCACGTCCAGCGCCTTTACAGAAAGACGCTTTCAGCGCTTTTCGCGGAACCTGCGCAGCGCGGCCAGCTGGGCCGCCATGATCGCCCGCTCCGACTGGGCGCGCGCCAGGTCCAGCTCGCTCTTGGCGTTCTGCACCGCCTGCTCGGCGGCGCGCTTGGCCTCCTGGGCCTTCTGGTCGTCCAGGTCCTTGCCGCGGATGGCGGTGTCGGAGAGCACCGTGACGCAGTCGGGCTGCACCTCCAGGATGCCGCCGGCGACGAAGATGAACTCCTCGTTGCCGTCCGGCAGCTCGATGCGCACCGAGCCCGGCTTGACGCGGGTGATCAGCGGCGTGTGGCGGGGATAGATGCCGAGCTCGCCCGCCTCGCCCGGCAGCGCGACGAAGCGCGCCTCGCCGGAGAAGATGGACTCCCCGGCACTGACCACATCAACGTGGATGGTGTTCATCTTGGCTTGTCCTCAAAAAGGGTGAAGGCTGGGCAGGGAAAACGGGCGCCGGGCAGGTCGGGGTCCGCCCGGCGCGGCTTCCATCAGGACGCCAGCTTCTTGGCCTTCTCGAAGGCTTCGTCGATGGTGCCGACCATGTAGAAGGCCTGCTCGGGCAGGTGGTCGCACTCGCCGGCCACGATCATCTTGAAGCCGCGGATGGTCTCCGACAGCGGCACGTACTTGCCGGGCGAGCCGGTGAACACCTCGGCCACGTGGAAGGGCTGCGACAGGAAACGCTGGATCTTGCGCGCGCGCGCCACGACCAGCTTGTCCTCGGGCGCCAGCTCGTCCATGCCCAGGATGGCGATGATGTCGCGCAGTTCCTTGTAGCGCTGCAGCGTGCCCTGCACCTGGCGGGCGACCTGGTAGTGCTCCTCGCCCACGACCTGCGGGTCGAGCTGGCGGCTGGTGGAGTCCAGCGGGTCCACGGCCGGGTAGATACCGAGCGCCGCGATGTCACGCGACAGCACCACGGTGGAGTCCAGGTGGGCAAAGGTCGTGGCGGGCGAGGGGTCGGTCAAGTCGTCCGCGGGCACGTACACGGCCTGGATCGAGGTGATGGAGCCGACCTTGGTGGAGGTGATGCGCTCCTGCAGGCGGCCCATTTCCTCGGCCAGCGTCGGCTGGTAGCCCACGGCGGAAGGCATGCGGCCCAGCAGGGCGGACACCTCGGTGCCGGCCAGCGTGTAGCGGTAGATGTTGTCCACGAAGAACAGCACGTCGCGGCCTTCGTCGCGGAAGGACTCGGCAATCGTCAGGCCGGTGAGCGCCACGCGCAGGCGGTTGCCCGGCGGCTCGTTCATCTGGCCGTAGACCATGGACACCTTGGATTCGCCCAGGTTCTCCAGGTTCACCACGCCCGAATCGGCCATCTCGTGGTAGAAGTCGTTGCCCTCGCGGGTGCGCTCACCGACACCGGCAAACACCGACAGGCCCGAGTGCGCCTTGGCGATGTTGTTGATGAGCTCCATCATGTTCACGGTCTTGCCCACACCGGCGCCGCCGAACAGGCCCACCTTGCCGCCCTTGGCGAACGGGCACACCAGGTCAATCACCTTGATGCCGGTCTCCAGCAGCTCCTGGGACGGCGACAGCTCGTCGTAGGCAGGGGCCTTGCGGTGGATCGAGGCGGTGAGCGTCTGGTCCACGGGGCCGCGCTCGTCGATGGGCGTGCCCAGCACGTCCATGATGCGCCCCAGCGTCGCCTTGCCCACGGGCACGGTGATGGGGTTGCCGGTGTTGGTCACCATCAGGCCGCGCTTCAGGCCGTCCGACGAGCCCAGCGCAATGGTGCGCACCACGCCATCGCCCAGCTGCTGCTGCACTTCCAGCGTCAGGGCCGAGCCTTCCAGCTTCAGGGCGTCGTACACCTTGGGCATCCGGTCGCGCGGGAACTCCACGTCCACCACGGCGCCGATGCACTGGACGATCTTGCCCTGTGCGTTGGTGCCTGCTTGCATGTTCTCTTGAGCCATTGTTTGCTCCAAAAATTTGTGTGAAACCTGGGCGGACGGCCGGTCAGACGGCTGCGGCGCCGGCGACGATCTCGGACAGTTCCTTGGTGATCGCCGCCTGGCGGGTCTTGTTGTAGACCAGCTTGAGCTCGTCGATCACGTTGCCGGCGTTGTCGGTGGCGGCCTTCATGGCGACCATGCGCGCGGACTGCTCGCTGGCCATGTTCTCGGCCACGGCCTGGTAGATCAGCGACTCCACGTAGCGCACCAGCAGCTCGTCGATCACGCTCTGCGCATCCGGCTCGTAGATGTAGTCCCAGCTCGCACCGCTGCCCTTGCCGGCCTGGATCTCCTCGGAGGACAGCGGCAGCAGCTGCTCGACCACCGACTCCTGGCGCATGGTGTTGATGAACTTGGTGTAGGACAGGTACACCGCGTTGATCTTGCCCTCCGCATAGGCGTCCAGCAACACCTTGACCGGCCCGATCAGGCGGTCCAGGTGCGGCGTGTCGCCCAGGCCGGTGGCGTGCGCCACGACCGGCGCGCCGATGCGGTTCAGGAAGCCGAAGCCCTTGTTGCCGATGGCCACCGTCTGCACCTGCACGCCCGCGCCCTGCAGCTCGCGCAGCTTGGTCGTCACGGCACGCAGCACGTTGGTGTTCATGCCGCCGCACAGGCCCTTGTCGGTGGTCACCACGATGACGCCCGCGGCCTTGGCGTCGTTCACCCGCATGAAGGGGTGCACGTACTCCGGGTTGGCCTGGCCGAGGTGGGCGGCAATCTGGCGCACCTTCTCGGCATAGGGGCGGGCGGCGCGCATGCGGTCCTGCGCCTTGCGCATCTTCGACGCGGCCACCATTTCCATGGCCTTGGTGATCTTCTTGGTGTTCTCCACCGATTGGATCTTGCCGCGTATTTCCTTGCCTGCTGCCATGAAGACTCCTCCTTCGCCGCTTTAAGCGAAGCTCTTCTTGAACGCCGTGATGGCCTGCGTCAGCTCGGCCTCGTCCTTGCCTTCCTTGTCGAAGGCACGGTTGTCGTCCAGGCGCTGCAGCAGCGCGGCGTGGCTGGTCTTGAGGAACTGGTGCAGGCCCGATTCGAAGGCCAGCACGCGCTTGACGTCCACGTCGTCCAGGAAGCCCTTGTTCACCGCGAACAGCGAGGCCGCCATCAGGCTGATGGGCAGCGGGCTGTACTGCGGCTGCTTCAAGAGTTCGGTCACGCGCGCGCCGCGGTCGAGCTGCTTGCGCGTGGCCTCGTCCAGGTCGGAGGCGAACTGCGCGAACGCGGCCAGCTCGCGGTACTGCGCCAGATCGGTACGGATACCGCCGGACAGGCCCTTGATCAGCTTGGTCTGGGCGGCGCCACCCACGCGCGACACCGAGATACCGGCGTTGATGGCGGGGCGGATGCCGGCGTTGAACAGGCTGGTCTCCAGGAAGATCTGGCCATCGGTGATCGAGATCACGTTGGTCGGAACGAAGGCGGAGACGTCGCCGGCCTGCGTCTCGATGATCGGCAGGGCCGTGAGCGAGCCGGTCTTGCCCTTGACTTCGCCCTTGGTGAAGGCTTCGACGTAGTCGGCGTTCACGCGCGCGGCACGTTCCAGGAGGCGCGAGTGCAGGTAGAACACGTCGCCGGGATAGGCTTCGCGGCCCGGCGGGCGGCGCAGCAGCAGCGAGACCTGGCGGTACGCCACCGCCTGCTTGGACAGGTCGTCATAGACGATCAGCGCGTCCTGGCCGCGGTCGCGGAAATATTCGCCCATGGTGCAGCCCGAGTAGGCCGACACGTACTGCATGGCCGCCGACTCGGAGGCCGAGGCCGCCACGACGATGGTGTACTCCATCGCGCCGGCCTGCTCCAGCGCGCGCACCACGTTCTTGATCGACGACGCCTTCTGGCCGATGGCGACGTAGATGCAGGTCACGCCCTGGCCCTTCTGGGCGATGATGGCGTCGATGGCCACCGCCGTCTTGCCGGTCTGGCGGTCGCCGATGATCAGCTCGCGCTGGCCACGGCCGATCGGCACCATGGAGTCGATCGACTTGATACCGGTCTGCAGGGGCTGGTCCACCGACTGGCGCGCGATCACGCCCGGCGCGACCTTCTCGATCACGTCCGTCATCTTGGCGTTGATCGGGCCCTTGCCGTCGATCGGGGTGCCGAGCGCGTCGACCACACGGCCGATCAGCTCGGGGCCGACGGGCACTTCCAGGATGCGGCCCGTGCACTTGACGGTGTCGCCCTCGGAGATGTGTTCGTACTCGCCCAGGATCACCGAACCGACCGAGTCGCGCTCCAGGTTCAGCGCCAGGCCGTAGGTGGGCTGGCCATCGGGGGTGGGCGGGAACTCGAGCATTTCGCCCTGCATCACTTCCGACAGGCCATGGATGCGCACGATGCCGTCCGTCACCGAGATCACGGTGCCCTGGTTGCGGATGTCGCTGCTGGCTGCCAGGCCCTCGATGCGGCTCTTGATCAGTTCAGAAATTTCTGCGGGATTGAGTTGCATGACTCTTTCCTTCTTTCCTTTGGAATGGCCGAAACCTGCGGCCATCAGGCCACGAGGGCCGCTTTCATTTGTTCGAGGCGGGCGCGCACCGACGTGTCGAGCACCTCGTCACCCACCACCACGCGCACGCCCCCGATCAGCGATTCGTCGGCCTGCACGGACAGGTTGAGCCGGCGGCCGAAGCGCCGCTCCAGCGCGTCGCGCAGCCCGGACAGCGCCGCCTCGTCGATCGGATAGGCGCTGTAGACGATGGCGTCGGAGGAGCCGTTTTGCTGGTTGACCAGGGCGCGGAACTGCGTCGCGATCTCGGGCAGGACCTGCACGCGGCCGTTGTCGACCACCGTGCGCAGGAAGTTGCGCCCCAGGTCGGGCAGCGGCGAGCGCACCACGCCCGCGATCAGCTCGAAGACCTGCTCGGCAGTGACCTTCGGGTTGTCCGCCAGCTGGCGCAGTTCGGGGTTGGCGGCAATCGCCGCCAGCTCGTCCACCCAGGCCGTGGCACTGCCCAGGTCCGCGCCGCCTTGGGCGTCGGCGCAGGCCTGGTACAGGGCCTCGGCGTAAGGGCGGGCAATGGTGGCGAGTTCGGCCATTGATCGCTCCTTACAGCTCGGTCTTGAGGCGGTTGAGCAACTCGGCATGGACGCCGGCATCGACCTCCCTGCGCAGGATCTGCTCGGCGCCCTTGACGGCCAGGGCCGCCACCTGCTCGCGCAGCGCCTCGCGGGCGGCAATGGCCTGCTGCTCGGCCTCGGCGCGGGCGGCTGCGACGATCTTGTTGCCTTCGTCGGTGGCGCGCGCCTTGGCTTCCTCGATGATGGCCTGGGCGCGCCGCTCGGCATCGGCCAGGCGGCTCGCGGTTTCGTTGCTGGCGGCCGCCAGCTCCTGCTTGACGCGCTGGTCGGCGGCGGCAAGCTCGGATTTGGCGCGGTCGGCAGCAGCGAGACCATCGGCGATTTTCATGGCTCGCTCATCCAGCGCCTTCGCGATCGGCGGCCACACGAACTTCATCGTGAACCACACCAGGATCAGGAAGACGATGGCCTGAACGAACAGGGTCGCGTTGATACTCACGGCAACACCTTTCTATTCGTGGGCGTCGGGAGTCTCTTAGGCCAGGACGAAGGGGTTGGCGAAGGCGAACAGCAGGGCGATGGCCACGCCGATCAGGAAGGCCGCGTCGATCAGGCCGGCCAGGATGAACATCTTCGTCTGCAGCTCGTTGATCAGCTCGGGCTGGCGGGCGGCGGACTCCAGGTACTTGCCACCCATCAGGGCAATGCCGATCGAGGCGCCGATGGCACCGAGACCGACGATCAGACCGCAAGCCAGAGCGACGAGGCCGAGAATGTTTTCCATGGTGACTCCTAAGGATGAAAAGAAAGGTTGGGTTGAAAGGAAAGGGGAAAGGAAAGCTCAGTGAGCCTCATGCGCCTGGCCGAGGTAGATCAGCGTCAGCATCATGAAAATGAAGGCCTGCAGGGTGATGATCAGGATGTGGAAGATCGCCCAGATGGAGCCTGCGATGATGTGCCCCACGGGGAGCAACACACCGGAGAGCGACATGGCCGCCGCACCGCCCATCAGGGCAATCAGGCAGAACACCAGCTCACCAGCGTACATGTTGCCGAACAGTCGCATGCCGTGCGAGACCGTCTTGGCAACGTATTCGATGACCTGCATCAGCAGGTTGACCACGCCGAGGATCACGGCGAAGAAGGGGTTCTTGCTGGTGCCGAAGGGGGCAGTGACCAGTTCGTGTGCCCAGCCGCCGGCGCCCTTGATCTTGACGCTGTAGTAGAAGGTCAGCAGCAGCACCGCCACCGCCAGGCCGAGCGTGGTCGACAGGTCGGCCGTGGGCACGACGCGCAGCGGCGCGTGCGCATCGCCCGTCACGCCCTGCCACAGCACCGGCAGCAGGTCCACGGGCAGCAGGTCCATGGCGTTCATGAGGAAGATCCAGACGAACACGGTGAGCGCCAGCGGGGCGATGAACTTGCGGCTCTCGGCGTTGCGGATGTTCGCCTTGGCTTGGTTGTCCACCATCTCGACCAGGATCTCCACGGCCGCCTGGAAGCGCCCCGGCACGCCCGAGGTCGCCTTGCGCGCGGCGCGCCAGAAGACGAACAGCATCAGCGCGCCCAGCAGCACGCCGACGACGATCGAGTCGAGGTTCACCACCGAGAAGTCGATGATGGACTTTTGCGGGATGTTCTGAAGGTGCTGCAGGTGGTGAACGATGTATTCACTTGCAGTCGGTGCATTCGCATCTGCGGCCATCGGACAACTCTTCTCTCAAATGTCAAACGGTTCGTCGGACACCGGGGCGCGCCAGCAGCGCGACCCAGTACGTTTTCATCACCACCACCATGCCGGCCAGCAGGGCCAGCCAGCTCAGGCCCGGCACCAGCCGCGGCGCCGCCGCCAGCATGGCGACGGTCAATACGATCTTGACCAGTTCCCAGCCCATCAGGGCCGCCATCGCCGCACCGGCCGACGCGCGTCGGCGGTGCACGCCGCGCGCAAACAGCGCCGCCGGCAAGGCCACCGCCAGACCGCCGTAGCCCGCCGACCACCCCACCGGGGCGCGGCCGGACCAGGCCCAGGCCACGAGGGCCACCAGCACCGCAGCCAGCAACTGCACGGCAACGATGCGCCACGGCGACACCTCCCGCTGGCGTTCCCGCCAGCGCGCCGCCTCTTCGGCACTCAAGGGCTTGAAGTCGTCTTCCTCACCCTCAGTTTCGGTCTCGAAGGCGGCCTTCGTCATTCGCTGGATCTCTCCTACAGGCCAGGCCGGAACTTTCGCAAAGCCTCTCATTATAGGTACAAACCCCGGACCGTCCAAGTGGCTGGGCTGCCCGCGCCCCGGCGCCGGCTCTGCCCGCCCTGCGCCGCTCCTGCCCCACCTTTTCCATGACCTCTTCCGCCCCTCCCAACGGCAGCGCCGCCGATCCGCGCAAGGACTCGCTGATCGAGTACCCGTCGTCCTTTCCCATCAAGGTCATGGGCGCCAAGGCGCCGGGTCTGGTGGAGGCGGTGGTCGAGCTGGCGCAGCGTTTCGACCCCAGCTTCGATCCGGCGACCGTCGAACTGCGCGACAGCCGCGGCGGCAATTACCAGGGCGTGACCATCACCATCACCGCCACCAGCCGCGGGCAGCTCGACGCGCTCTACCAGGCCCTGACCGGCCATCCGCTGGTCAAGGTCGTGCTCTAGGACCATGTCCATGCAGCTGCGCCTGCTCGGGCGGGTGGGCCATGCCGACACCTACGCCGCCATGCAGCGCTTCACCGCCGGGCGCACAACCGCGACCGCCGACGAGCTGTGGGTGTGCGAGCACCCGCCGGTCTTCACCCAGGGCCTGGCGGGCCGGGAAAGCCATCTGCTGGCGCCGGGCGACATCCCCGTGGTCGCCACCGACCGCGGCGGCCAGGTGACCTACCACGGCCCCGGCCAGGTGGTCGCCTACCCGCTGGTCGACCTGCAGCGCGCCGGCTACTACGTCAAGGAATACGTCTTCCGCGTCGAGGAGGCGGTGATCCGCACGCTTGCGCATTTCGGCGTCACCGGGCACCGCGTGGCCGGCGCGCCCGGCATCTACGTGCGCCTTCAGGATCCTTTCGGCCACGCCATGCTGGAGCAGCGCCCCCAGCGGCGCGTGCCCGGTGCGCCACCCCCCCAGCCCGACTTCACCGGCCTGGGCAAGATCGCCGCGCTCGGCATCAAGATCTCGCGCCACTGCACCTACCACGGCGTGGCGCTGAACGTGGCGATGGACCTGGAGCCGTTCGCGCGCATCAACCCTTGCGGCTACGTGGGGTTGCAGACGGTGGACCTTTCTACAATCGGCGTCCAAGCCTCCTGGGACGAGGCCGCCGCCGTGCTTACCGAGCAACTGCGCAGGCGCCTCGCCCCCTGAGCCCGTCCTTTCCCGCGGCGATCGCCTTGCCAGCCATGAGCTCCACCAGCACCTTCAGCATCACCCGCACTGCCAGCAGCGCCGGCACCTCCGAAGTCGTCCGCGAGGCGCAGCCGCGCGAGTCCTACGACCCCTCGGCCAAGCAGAAGGCCGGGGCCAAGCTGGCGCGCATCCCCGTCAAGGTCGAGCCTGGCGAGGTGCTGAAGAAGCCCGAGTGGATCCGCGTGAAGGCCGGCAGCCCGACCACGCGCTTCTACGAGATCAAGGCCATCCTGCGCGAGCACAGGCTGCACACGGTGTGCGAGGAAGCCTCCTGCCCGAACATCGGCGAATGCTTCGGCCGCGGCACGGCCACCTTCATGATCATGGGCGACAAGTGCACGCGCCGCTGCCCGTTCTGCGACGTCGGCCACGGCCGGCCCGACCCGCTCGACCCGGACGAGCCCCTGAACCTGGCGCGCACCATCGCCGCTTTGAGACTGAACTACGTGGTCATCACCAGCGTGGACCGCGACGACCTGCGCGACGGTGGCGCGGGCCACTTCATCGAGTGCATCCGCCAGGTGCGCGCGCTGTCACCCGCCACGCGCATCGAGATCCTGACGCCGGATTTTCGCGGCCGCGACGACCGCGCCCTGGAGATCCTGAAGGCCGCGCCGCCGGACGTGATGAACCACAACCTGGAGACCGCCCCCCGCCTATACAAGCAGGCGCGGCCGGGCTCGGACTACCAGTTCAGCCTGAACCTGCTGAAGAAATTCAAGGAACTGCACCCCGATGTGCCCACCAAAAGCGGCCTGATGGTCGGCCTGGGCGAGACCGACGAGGAAATCCTGCAGGTGATGCGCGACATGCGCGCACACGGCATCGACATGCTCACCATCGGCCAGTACCTGGCGCCCTCCAGCGCCCACCTGCCGGTGCGCCGCTATGTGCACCCGGACACCTTCAAGATGTTCGAGCGCGAGGCCTATGCCATGGGCTTCTCGCACGCCGCCGTGGGCGCGATGGTGCGTTCGAGCTACCACGCCGACCAGCAGGCCCACGCGGCCGGCGTCTGAGCCACCGGCGCGGCGGCTGCACCTG
>NZ_ALEE01000395.1 GCF_000282995.1 Melaminivora alkalimesophila | reverse complement strand
CGGCTGCACCTGCCGCGCCTTTTCAGGCTGCGGCGGCGCTGCCGTCCGGGGCCAGCGCCAGGCACGCGGCCGGCTCGTCGGCCGCTAGCACCTGCCGCGCCCAGTCCACCAGCAGCCCGGCGTCGGCCTGCAGGATCTCGCGCTTGACCGCCTGCAGCTGGGTCGGGTGCATGGAAAAGCTGCGCAAGCCCAGGCCCAGCAGCAGCCGGGTCAGGGACGGGTCACCCGCCATTTCCCCGCACACGCTCACCGGCTTGCCCGCCCGTGCGCCTTCGGCGATCACGTCGGCCACCATGCGCAGCACCGCCGGGTGCAGCGGGTCGTACAGCTCGGCCACCGCCTCGTCGGCACGGTCGATCGCCAGCGCATACTGGATCAGGTCGTTGGTGCCGATCGACAGGAA
Organism: Melaminivora alkalimesophila; assembly: GCF_000282995.1. Lineage (GTDB taxonomy): Bacteria > Pseudomonadota > Gammaproteobacteria > Burkholderiales > Burkholderiaceae_C > Melaminivora > Melaminivora alkalimesophila. The sequence goes on along the minus strand of NZ_ALEE01000395.1, from coordinate 430 downwards.
GTCGAAGTGCGCGAGGAACTGGCGCACCATCAGCGCCGCCGCCGGGATCTCGATCATCGCCCCGAGCTGCACCGGCCCGTGGCAGGCGCCGCGCGCATCGAGCTCGGCGCGCGCCTGCGCCACCTGCGCGATGGCCTGGCGGATCTCCGTCAGGTGCGCCAGCATGGGGAACAGCATCCGTACCTTACCGTGCGCCGCCGCGCGCAGGATGGCGCGCAGCTGGGTGCGGAACATCTCCGGCTCCGCCAGGCTCCAGCGGATGGCGCGCAGGCCCAGCGCCGGGTTGAGCGTGCCGTCGCGCGCGCCGCGCTCCAGCGGCTTGTCGGCCCCCACATCCACCGTCCGGATGGTCAGCGGCAGGCCCTGCATGCCCTCGACGGCAGCCCGGTAGGCGCGGTATTGCGCCTCCTCGTCCGGCAGCCGGCCGCCG
>NZ_ALEE01000394.1 GCF_000282995.1 Melaminivora alkalimesophila | reverse complement strand
CAGCCGGCCGCCGCGCCCCATGAACAGGAACTCGGTGCGAAACAGCCCCACCCCGACCGCGCCGGCGCGCACGGCGACGGCCGCATCTTCCGGCTGCTCGATGTTCGCCAGCAGTTCCACCGCCTGCCCGTCGCGCGTGACCGAGGGCATGTGGCGCAGCCGCGCCAGCTGCTCGCGCTCCCGTGCGATCTGCTGCTGGCGGTCACGGTAGCGCGCCATCACTTCCGGCGCCGGATCGACGATCACCAGGCCGGCATCGCCGTCCACGATGATCCAGTCGTCCTGGCGCACCAACTGGCTC
>NZ_ALEE01000393.1 GCF_000282995.1 Melaminivora alkalimesophila | reverse complement strand
CTCGCGGCGCGCGCGCCGACCACTGCCGGGATGTCCATGCTGCGGGCCACGATGGCCGTGTGGCTGGTGCGGCCGCCGGCGCTGGTGACGAAGCCCACGAACGGCGTCCTGCGGAACTGCAGCATGTCGGCCGGCCCCAGATCGTGCGCCACCAGCACCAGCGGCGTGCCCTCGCCCGCATGTGCCGGCGGCTGGGGTGCGGCCGCACCGCGCAGCTGGCGCAGCATCCGCTCCACCACCTGCTCCAGGTCCGCCTTGCGCTCGCGCAGGTACTCGTCCTCCATCTCGTCGAACTGGCGCGAGAGCACTTCCAGCTGCGTGGTCAGCGCCCACTCCGCGTTGTAGAGGCGCTCGATGATCCAGTGGCGCACGCCGCTGGCGAGCAGCTCGTCCTGCAGCATCAGCACGTGGACTTCCAGCAGCGCCGCCAGCTCCTGCGGCGCGTCCGGGGGCAGCTCGGCCTGCAGGCGCTGCAGCTCCAGCGTCACCGCATCGCGCGCGCCGCGCAGCCGCGCCAGCTCGTCCTGGACCTGCTCCGGCTCGACGAAGCGGTGCACCGCCTCCATCCGCCCGGCCGCCACCAGCACCGCGCGCCCGATAGCCACGCCGCGCGAGACCGCCAGGCCCTGAATGGCCCGCCCCGTCGGCCCCTGCCCGGCAGGGCTATGCGCCTTCACCGAACTTGTCCTCGATCAGGGCGATGAGCGCATCCATCGCTTCGCGCTCCTCGGGCCCATCGGTCTCCAGCTCCACCTCGGCGCCCAGGCCGGCGGCGAGCATCATCACGCCCATGATGCTCTTGGCGTTCACCCGCCGCCCGCCCCGGCTCATCCACACCTCGCAGTCGTAGCTGCCGGCCAGCTTGGTCAGCTTGGCGGAGGCACGCGCGTGCAGGCCCAGCTTGTTGGCGATGGTCAGGGTGTGCTTGATCATGAAGGGCGGGTGCGCAAGGGATCAGGAAGGCTGGCCGGCCGCCGCCATCGGCAGCACGCCCTGGGTGCCGCCGTCCAGCGCCCGGTTCGCCAGGGCGTCCAGCGGCTCGGCGCGGTAGCAGACGGCGCGCAGCAACATCGGCAGGTTCACGCCCGCCACCAGGCGCGAATGCACCCCGTCGACCAGGCGCTGGGCG
>NZ_ALEE01000392.1 GCF_000282995.1 Melaminivora alkalimesophila | reverse complement strand
CCCAATGACGGGCGTGGCCCCGGCCACGTCGGTGAGCACCAGCAGCGGCGCCCCCGCCTGCTCGGCGCGCAGCGCGCGCGCCGCCTGCAGCGTCACCTCGGGCGGCTCGCTGGCCGGCACGTCCAGCGCCTGGACGTCCGTCCCGCAATCGGGGAAGACATGCAGCGCGCACTCGCGCAGCGCACTGGCGAGCGGCTCGTGGGCGATGATCAGCAGGCGTGTGGCCATCCGGGTCTGCGGCATACCGCTATTATCGCCGCCGCCCCGGTCGTTCGCGCCCGGCCGGACGGCGGGATCCGCTGCGGGCGGCGGGGGCATGGGGGCTGCGGCACAATCGTGCGCGTGGACGCAGACAGGCGGCGCGGGCAGCGGCCGGCCGCCCCGCGCGTGCAGCGGACGGACAGAGAAAACGGGGTCGCCAGATGAAGAAATGGATTGTGGCCGGCGTGCTGGCCGTGGGTGCGGTGGTGGGCACGGTGGTGGTGCTCGGCTCGAACGTGCACGAGGCTCCGGCCTCGACCTTCGTGCTGCTGGACGGCTCCAGCCAGACGACCGCCGACCTGCGGGGCAAGGTGGCGCTGGTCAACTTCTGGGCCACGAGCTGCACCACCTGCGTGTCCGAGATGCCCGACATCGTCGCCACCTACGACAAGTACCGGGAGCGTGGCTTCGAGACCATCGCCGTGGCCATGAGCTACGACCCGCCCAGCTACGTGGTGAACTTCACCGAGTCGCGCAAGCTGCCCTTCAAGGTCGCCATCGACAACACCGGCGCGGTCGCCAAGGCCTGGGGCGACGTCAAGCTCACGCCCACCACCTACCTCGTCAACAAGCGCGGCGAGATCGTCAAGACCTACGTTGGCGCGCCCGACTTTCCCGAGCTGCACCGCCTGATCGAGCGCCTGCTGGCCGAGGCCTGAGCGGGCGCCGCCGG
>NZ_ALEE01000391.1 GCF_000282995.1 Melaminivora alkalimesophila | reverse complement strand
CGGGCGCCGCCGGGCGGGGCGCGCCAAGGCGCCCCGCGCGCGCCGCGATCAGCGGCTGCGGAAGCTGTCGTGGCAGGCCTTGCAGCTGTTGGCCGTGGGGCCGAAGGCCGCCTTGAGGGCGTCCAGGTTGCCGGTCTTGGCGGCCGCCAGCAGCTTCGGGGCTTCTGCCTGGAATTTCTGGGCGTGCTCGGTGAACTTGGCGGTGTCGCTCCAGACCTCGGGCTTGGCCTTGGTGTTGCCCTTGTCCGTGCCGGGGCCGAAGGCGGTCCAGGGCAGCGACGCCAGCGAGGCGATCACCTCGGCGTCGGCCTCGGCGGCCTTGGCGTCGTAGGGCGCCTTGCCGTTGACCATGGCGCCGATGCGGCCGAAGTGCTGGCCGATCACGAACAGCGTGCTCTGGCGGTACTTGATGGCGTCCTCGGCCTTGGCGAACTGGGCGGCGGCCGGTTGCGTCAGCAGCAGGGTGCCGGCGGCGGCCGCGGCGAGGGCAAGGGTCTTGATGTGCATGGGTGTTACCTCTGGGTCGTTCGGAGAAAGACGGAAAGCGGCGAGAGAAGCCCCGGCGCATGCCCCGGCTCCCCCGCCGCCCACGCGGCCGACGGGGGCCGCATGCGGCGCGCAGTATCGCGCCGTCGGGGTGGCCCCGCGCCCGCATGCACCCAGGCCGCGCTCGGGTATGTTGCAGCGCAACATGCGTCCGCTGGGCACAATCGCCGCAGGCGCCCCGGCGCTGCCCCTGGATTTCCGCCCTCGCCCATGCAGCACACCATCCGTATCTGGGACCTCCCTACCCGCCTGTTCCACTGGAGCCTGGCCGCGGCCACCATCGCCATGGTGGTGACTGCGAAGGTCGAGGGCGCCATGCAGTGGCACTTCCGGCTGGGCTACGTGGTGCTGGCCCTGCTGGTCTTTCGCCTGGCCTGGGGGCTGGTGGGCGGGCGCTGGTCGCGCTTTGCCAGCTTCCTGTATTCGCCGGCGGCGCTGTGGCGCTACCTGGGCGGTCGCAGCGATGCGGCGCGCGACCACGCCGGGCATTCGCCGCTGGGGGCGCTGTCGGTGTTCGCGCTGCTGCTGGCGCTCGCGCTGCAGGTGCTCAGCGGCCTGGCCAGCGACGACGAAATCGCCTTCACCGGGCCGCTGGCGCGCTACCTGCCGGGCCTGTGGGTGGGCCGCGCCTCCTGGTACCACGGCGACGTGGGCGAATACGTGGTCTATGTGCTGGTAGGGCTGCACCTGCTGGCGATCGCCTTCTACACGCTGGTGCGCCGCCGCCCGCTGGTGCGCGCCATGGTGACCGGCGACAAGCGGCTCG
>NZ_ALEE01000390.1 GCF_000282995.1 Melaminivora alkalimesophila | reverse complement strand
ACAAGCGGCTCGCCCAGCCGGTGCCGCCCTCGCGCGACGATGTGCCAAGCCGGCTCGCCGCCCTGGCGCTGCTGTTGGCCAGCGCAGGCCTGGCCTGGTGGGTCTACCGGCTGGATGCGATCGCCTGAGGAGCGCCCGCGTGCAAGACGCTACACTGGCCGGCGTGTCCTTCGCAGCCGCTTCCCCGCACCGCGCCGTGTCCCTGCCGCCTTCCGTCACCCTGCGCCTGGCCAGCGAGCCCCCGGACATGCCGGCGGTGCGCGCGCTGTTCGAGGAATACGCCGCCAGCTTGGGCATCGACCTCGCCTTCCAGGGCTTCGCGGAAGAACTGGCCACGCTGCCCGGCGAATACGCGCCGCCGCGCGGCTGCATCCTGCTGGCGGAGGTGGACGGCGCGCTGGCCGGTTGCTGCGCGCTGCGCCCCCTGGATGCCGCCGACTACCCGAACGCCTGCGAGATGAAGCGGCTGTACGTGCGCAAGCCCTTTCGCGGCTTCGGCCTGGGGCGGCAGCTCGCCGAGGCGACGCTGGACGCGGCGCGGCGCGCCGGCTACTCCAGCGTGCTGCTCGACACGCTGGACGGCATGGAGGCCGCGCGCGCGCTGTATGCGGACCTGGGCTTCCAGGAAATCCCGCCCTACTACTACAACCCGATCGCGGGCGCCCACTACCTGAAGGCCGACATCGGCTGGTGAGCGCCGCCGGCGGCGGCAACGC
>NZ_ALEE01000389.1 GCF_000282995.1 Melaminivora alkalimesophila | reverse complement strand
GGCGGCAACGCAGGCGCCGCGGCCGCCGCGCCGCCTCAGGCGCTGGCCTGCTGCAGCAGTGTCTTGGCGTCGCTGACCTCGAACTTGCCGGGCGCCTCGACGTTGAGCTGCACCACCTTGCCGTCCTTGACCAGCATCGAGTAGCGGTTGCTGCGCAGGCCCAGGCCCTTGCCGTTCAGGTCCAGCGTCAGCCCGGTGGCGCGGGCGAAGGCGGCGTCGCCGTCGGCCAGCATGCGCAGCTTGCCGGCCGTCTTCTGGTCCTCGGCCCAGGCGCCCATGACGAAGGCGTCGTTGACCGAGACGCACCAGATCTCATCGACCCCGGCGGCCTTGAGCTGATCGGCGTGTTCCACGAAGCCCGGCACGTGCTGGGCCGAGCAGGTGGGCGTGAATGCGCCGGGCACGGCGAACAGCGCGATGGTCTTGCCGGCCGCCGCCTGCCGCACCTGCACCGGCTGGGGGGGG
>NZ_ALEE01000388.1 GCF_000282995.1 Melaminivora alkalimesophila | reverse complement strand
GGGTCACGTCAGGGAGGGTGTCACCGATCTTGATCATGCTGGGGATCTCCTGAAAAGCATGGACGAAAAAAACGACCCACGCATTGTGGGTCGTTTGCGGTCCGCGCTGCGGCCGGGGCCGCAATGGGCTCAGACCAGGCCGGCCTTTTGCACCAGGCGCGTGGCGACCCAGTGCTTGGTCTTGGACAGCGGGCGGCTTTCCGCGATTTCCACGGTGTCGCCCAGCTTGTACTCGCCATTTTCGTCGTGCGCGTGGTACTTGCTCGACTTGATCACGATCTTGTCGTAGATGGGGTGCTTGACGCGGCGCTCGACCAGCACGGTGATGGTCTTGGCGCGCTTGTCGCTCACCACCTTGCCGACCAGGGTGCGCTTGAGGGCTGTTTTGGCTTCCGTCATGTTCGCTCCTTATCAGGCCTTGGCAGCGGCGGCTTGCTTCTCAGCAAGGATGGTCTTGGCGCGGGCGATGTCGCGGCGCGTGGCCTTCAGCGTGGCGGTGTTGCCCAGCTGTTGCGTGGCCTTTTGCATGCGCAGGCCGAAATGGGCCTTTTGCAGCGACTTGATCTCGTCCTTCAGGCCAGCTTCGTCCTTCTGGCGCAGTTCAGCAGCTTTGGTCATATCGATCCTCTTTCTCAGGCGCCGATCTGACGGGCCACGAACGTGGTGCGCAGCGGCAGCTTGGCGGCGGCCAGGCGGAAGGCCTCGCGTGCCAGCTCCTCGGACACACCCACGATCTCGAACACCACCTTGCCCGGCTGGATCTCGGCCACGTAGTACTCGGGGTTGCCCTTGCCGTTGCCCATGCGCACTTCGGCAGGCTTGGTGGAGATCGGCTTGTCGGGGAACACGCGGATCCAGATGCGACCACCGCGCTTGACGTGGCGCGAGATGGCGCGGCGGGCGGCCTCGATCTGGCGGGCCGTCAGGCGGCCGCGGTCGGTGCACTTGAGGCCGAAATCACCGAAGGCCACCGAGTTGCCACGCGTGGCGATGCCGGTGTTGCGGCCCTTGTGTTCCTTGCGGAACTTGCGGCGTGCGGGTTGCAGCATGTTTATTCTCCTTTACCGTCCGCTGCTGTAGCGGGCGCGGCCTTGGCTACGCGCTTAACGGGATCTGCACCTGCGCCCTGCGGCTTGTCGCTGCCATCGGCAGGTGCGGTGTTGGTGCCCATCGGGCGGCGGCCACCGCCACCGCGGCGGTCGCCATCGCGGCGGTCGCCACGGCCATCGCGGCGCGGGCCACGCGGGCGGCGCTCGTCTTCGGGGCGCGGGGTCTCCACGGCCAGTTCGCCGCGGCCGAGCGTGTCGCCCTTGTAGACCCAGACCTTCACGCCGATCACGCCATACGTCGTCTTGGCTTCCGAGGTGCCGTAGTCGATGTCGGCGCGCAGCGTGTGCAGCGGCACGCGGCCTTCGCGGTACCACTCGGTGCGGGCGATCTCGATGCCGTTCAGGCGGCCGGCGGACATGATCTTGATGCCCTGGGCGCCCATGCGCATCGCGTTCTGCATGGCGCGCTTCATGGCGCGGCGGAACATGATGCGCTTTTCCAGCTGCTGGGTGATCGAGTCAGCGATCAGCTTGGCATCGATCTCGGGCTTGCGCACTTCCTCGATGTTGACTGCCACCGGCACGCCCAGGCGCGTGGCCAGTTCGCGCTTGAGGTTCTCGATGTCCTCGCCCTTCTTGCCGATCACCACGCCCGGACGCGCCGAGTAAATGGTGATGCGGGCGTTCTTGGCGGGGCGCTCGATCAGGACGCGCGAGACCGCGGCGTTCTTCAGGCGGGCCTTCAGGAACTCGCGCACCTTGATGTCTTCGGCCAGCATGCCGGCGAAGTCACGGTTGCTTGCGTACCAGCGGCTGGCCCAGTTGCGGCTGACCGCCAGGCGGAAGCCGGGAGGA
>NZ_ALEE01000387.1 GCF_000282995.1 Melaminivora alkalimesophila | reverse complement strand
AAGCCGGTAGGATGGATTTTCTGTCCCATAACTTTCCTTCAGGCCTTCAGTTGCCGACGGTGACGTAGATGTGGCAGGTGGGCTTGCTGATGCGGTTGCCGCGGCCCTTGGCGCGCGCGGTGAAACGCTTGAGCGTGGTGCCCTGCTCGACGAAGATGGTCTTGACCTTCAGCTCGTCGATGTCCGCGCCGTCGTTGTGCTCGGCGTTGGCAATGGCCGACTCCAGCACCTTCTTGACGATGCCTGCGGCACGCTTTTGCGTGAAGTTCAGGATGTCGAGGGCCTGGTCCACCTTCTTGCCGCGGATCAGGTCAGCCACCAGGCGGCCCTTGTCCACCGACAGGCGCACGCCTCGCAGCACTGCACGTGTTTCAGACATGGTTACTCCTTACCTTTTCTGGACTTTCTTGTCCGCGGGGTGGCCCTTGAAGGTGCGCGTCAGGGCGAATTCGCCCAGCTTGTGGCCCACCATCTGGTCGGTGACGTAGACCGGCACGTGCTGCTTGCCGTTGTGCACGGCAATGGTCAGGCCGATGAACTCGGGCAGGACCATGGAGCGGCGCGACCAGGTCTTGACAGGCTTCTTGTCCTTGGTGGCGATGGCCTTCTCGACCTTGGCCAGCAGGTGGTGGTCCACAAACGGACCCTTTTTCAGAGAACGAGTCATTTGCGGGTGTCCTTACTTCTTGCGACGCGAGACGATCATGTTCTGCGTGCGCTTGTTGTGACGGGTGCGGAAGCCCTTGGTCAGGTTGCCCCATGGATCGACAGGGTGGCGCCCGCTCTTGCTCTTGCCCTCGCCGCCGCCCATCGGGTGGTCGACCGGGTTCATGACGATGCCGCGCACCGTCGGGCGGATGCCCATGTGGCGCTTGACGCCGGCCTTGCCGAGCTGGCGCAGGCTGTGCTCCTCGTTGGCCACTTCGCCGATGGTGGCGCGGCACTCGATGTGCACGCGGCGCACTTCACCGGAGCGCAGGCGCACCTGGGCGTACAGGCCTTCGCGGGCCAGCAGCGTGGCGGAGGTCCCGGCCGAGCGGGCGATCTGCGCGCCGGCGCCGATCTTCAGCTCGATGCAGTGGATGGTCGAACCCACCGGGATGTTGCGGATCGGCAGCGTGTTGCCCACGCGGATCGGCGCTTCCGAGCCGCTCACGATGGTCGCGCCCACTTCCAGGTTGCGCGGGGCGATGATGTAGCGGCGCTCGCCGTCGGCATAGCACACCAGGGCGATGTGGGCCGAGCGGTTCGGGTCGTACTCGATGCGCTCCACCTTGGCGGGGATGCCATCCTTGTTGCGGCGGAAGTCCACCACGCGGTAGTGGTGCTTGTGGCCGCCGCCCTTGTGGCGGGTGGTGATGCGACCGTGGTTGTTGCGACCGGCGTGCTGGAACTGAGGCTCGAGCAGCGGCGCGTAGCCCTCACCCTTGTGCAGGTGATTGCGCGAGATCTTCACCGCGCCACGCTGGCCCGGGGTCGTCGGTTTGAGTTTGATGACAGCCATGGTTTACGCAGCCTCCCCGGACAGGTTCAGCTCTTGACCTTCCTTGAGCAGCACGTAGGCCTTGCGCACGTTGTCGCGGCGACCCATGAACTTGCCGAAACGCTTTTCCTTGCCCTTGGTGTTGAGCACGGACACGCCCTTGACCTCGACCTTGAACAGCAGCTCGACGGCCGCCTTGATCTCGGGCTTGGTGGCGTTTTGCAGCACCTTGAAGGTCACGGCGTTGGACTTCTCGGCAACCATGGTGGCCTTCTCGGACACGATGGGAGCCACCAGCACCTGCATCAGGCGCCCTTCGTCGAACTTGCGCTCGGCGGGACTGGGATTGATGCGGCTCATGCGAACATCTCCTTGAGCTTGTCGATGGCGCCCTTGGTGACCAGCACCTTCTTGTAGTGCACCAGCGACACCGGGTCGGCATAGCGCGGCTCGACGATGAACACGTTCTTCAGGTTGCGGGACGCCAGGTACAGGTTCTCGTCGACCTCGTCGGCGATCACCATCACCGACTGCAGGTTCATGGCCTTGAACTTGTCGGCCAGGACCTTGGTCTTGGGGCTGTCCACGGTCAGGGAATCCACCACCGCCAGGCGGCCTTCGCGGGCCAGCTGCGACAGGATGGACGCCATGCCGGCGCGGTACATCTTCTTGTTGATCTTGTGCGTGAAGTTCTCTTCAGGCGAGTTCGGGAAGATGCGTCCGCCCCCACGCCACAGCGGGGAGGAGGTCATGCCGGCGCGGGCGTTGCCCGTGCCCTTCTGGCGGAAGGGCTTGCGCGTGGAGTGCTTGACCTGCTGGCGGTCCTTCTGGGCGCGCGTGCCCTGGCGGGCGTTGGCGCGGTAGGCGACCACGATCTGGTGCACCAGCGCCTCGTTGTACTGGCGGTCGAACACGGTCTCGGGCACGTCCACCTTGGACGCGGCCTGGCCTTGTTCATTCAGGAGTTCGAGCTGCATTACTTGGCCTCCCCGGATGCAGGAGCCTTGATGGCCGGACGCACGGTCACGAAACCGCCCTTGGAGCCCGGTACGGCACCCTTGATGAGCAGCAGCTGGCGCGCCTCGTCGATGCGCACAACGTCGAGGTTCTGCGTCGTCACGGTCTCGGCGCCCATGTGGCCCGACATCTTCTTGCCGGGAAACACGCGGCCCGGGTCCTGGGCCATGCCGATCGAGCCGGGCACGTTGTGCGAGCGGCTGTTGCCGTGCGAGGCACGCTGCGAGCGGAAGTTGTGGCGCTTGATGGTGCCGGCGAAGCCCTTGCCGATGGAAGTGCCTTGCACGTCCACCTTCTGGCCCACGGCGAACACGTCGGTGACGGCGACCGAGGTGCCTGCGGCGTACTTGCCGGCGGTCTCCTCGCTCACGCGAAACTCGCGCATGATCTCACCGGCCTCGACACCCGCCTTGGCAAGGTGGCCGGCTTCGGGCTTGGTCACGCGCGAGGCCTTGCGCGCGCCGAACGTGACCTGCAGGGCCACGTAGCCATCGTTCTCTTGGGTCTTGACCTGGGTCACGCGGTTGTTGGACACGTCCACCACCGTGACGGGCACTGCGGCGCCATCGTCGGTGAAGAGGCGCATCATGCCCACCTTGCGGCCCAGCAATCCCAGGGAATTGCTCAGACTCATTGGTTATTCTCCGAAACTTCCGCCGCCCCGACTTCAATTGGCCTGAGCGTTTGCCCGCAAGCCGCTGCCTGCATTGCCCTGGAAGGGCAACCCACGAAAGCGCGAGCGCGCACGAAAGAAGGTTGATGAAACTTCGCATCCGGCCCCATCTGCTCTAAGGGCAAAAAGAGGGCGCAAAAACGCGAAGCCGCAAATTATAACGCGGACTGACCCGAAAGGGCAAGTCCGCGCAAGAGAAAGCAGGAAGCGCCACCCGGGCGCTTCCTGCAAGGCCGTGTGCCGCAGGCTTACTGCAGCTTGATCTCCACGTCCACGCCGGCCGGCAGGTCGAGCTTCATCAGCGCGTCCACCGTCTTGTCGGTGGGATCGACGATGTCCATCAGGCGCTGGTGCGTGCGGATCTCCAGCTGGTCGCGGCTGGTCTTGTTGACGTGCGGCGAGCGCAGGATGTCGAAACGCTTCATGCGCGTGGGCAGGGGCACGGGGCCCTTGACGATGGCGCCGGTGCGCTTGGCGGTGTCGACGATCTCGGCAGCCGACTGGTCGATCAGCTTGTAGTCGAAGGCCTTGAGGCGGATACGGATCTTTTGCTTGGACATGATGTTCCTTCGGCAGCTTCCGCCGATTACTCGATGATCTTGGCCACGACG
>NZ_ALEE01000386.1 GCF_000282995.1 Melaminivora alkalimesophila | reverse complement strand
CGTCATCCCCTGACCCACCAGTGCCGGCAGATGTGGGACGCCGCGGCCCAGCTGGGCGCGCAGGGATTGCTGCGGGCGGCGCCGGTACACGAAGATGCTCCTGCCCTGGCACCTGCCCCCGAGGGCGAGGACATCACCCTGGACTATGCGGCCACCGGACTGACGCTGCGCCGCCATCCCCTGGCGCTGCTGCGCGCGCGGCTGCAGCGCATGGACGTTCGGACGGCCCTGCAGCTGCGCGCGCTGCCGCAGGGTCGCCAGGTGCGGGCCTGCGGCATCGTCACCGTGCGCCAGCGCCCGGGCTCGGCGGGGGGCACGCTGTTCCTCACCCTGGAGGACGAGACCGGCCCGGTGAACGTGATCGTCTGGCCCACGGTGCTGGCGCGCTGGCGCGAGCCGGTGTTGCGTGCGCGCCTGCTGGCGGTGCAGGGGCGCTGGCAGCGACAGGACGAGCCCGGTTCTGGCACGGCCGTGTGCAATCTGGTGGCCGAGCGCTTCCTCGATTGCACGCCCCTGCTCGGGCGCCTGGCGCAGGTGCTGGGGGGCAGCCGCGATTTCCACTGAACCGCGCCCCTCGGCGCCTTCGCCTCACTCCCCCAGGGCGCCCAGCTGGCGACGCCAGAACGGGGGCAGCAGGTCCACCAGCGGGGTCGGCTCGCGCTGCAGGGCATGGGCGGCGACCGGACTGCCGAAAGTGGGGATGGACGAGCTGGCGTCGGCGCGCGCGAGCTGCTGCATCCAAGCGACGTCCACCCCGCCTCCCGGGGCCGGACGGGAATAAATCAGGGCCAGCATCCGGTGGGCCTCGGCGCTGCCGCGCTGCTCGGCCAGGCGGTAGAAGCGGATCGCCTCGACGAAGTTCGCCGGCACGCCCTCGCCACGATGGTACCTGTGGGCCTGCGCCAGGGCGGCGGCCGCGCTGGCATCGCCTGCCGCCTGGGCGTCTGCGCTGTCGTGGCCGGGCGTGCGGCCGCGTTCCTGCAGCTGGCGGCGATTGGCGGCCGC
>NZ_ALEE01000385.1 GCF_000282995.1 Melaminivora alkalimesophila | reverse complement strand
GGCGGCCGCCGCAGGCGAGCGCGCCTCGATCTGCCGGAAGAAGGTGTCCGCCTGGTCGGGCCGGTCTTGGGCGGCTGCCTGCAATCCCAGTTCGAGCCGCGCGTGCAGGTCGCCGGCGGCGGCGGCCTTGCGCAGCAGCGCTGCCTGGGCTGCCGTTCGTGCGTCCTGCTGCGCATCCGGCGCCGCGGCGCCCGGGCGCGCTACCTGCGCCTGTACCTGCCGATCCGCCAGCAACCACGCCAGATAGTCGGCACGCGCCGGATGCCGGGTCCGCAGCTGGGCGATGGCGCGCTGCGCCGCGGCGGGGTTGGCCGGGCCGACACAGCCTTCGATATGGCACCAGGCCAGCCCGGCGTAGGCCCAGGGCTCGCGGCCAAAGCGCGCCGCCTGCTCGAACCACTGCAGCGCCTGCGCCGGGTCGTGGCGCACGCCCGCGCCATGCAGGTAGATCAGGCCGAGCAACCAGGCCGCCTGGGCGGAAGGCACCGTGCTGCCCACCGGACGCGCCGACTCGGCGGTGCGCTCCAGGCGGTGCAACTCCTGCAGCACGGCTTGCCGCTGCGGATCGGAATCAGCGGTTCGCAGAGGCGCCGTCCCGAGCGGCGCGGCATCGATGGAGGGCGCATCGTTGGCCGGGCGCCCCTCGATGGCCGGGGCCTCGCCGGGGCCGGACCGAAGCGGTGGGACAGTGGTGCTCTGCGGGTTCACGCGCAGGGGGGCGGGGGGCGCGGGCGCCAGTTCTGCTAGCACGGTGGCCCGGGCCGGACCCATGCCCGCCGCCAGCGCGAGCGCTGTCGCCAGCCACCAGGAAGGATGGGCAACCATGGTCAGCCGCCAGATGCCTGCCACGACAGGGACGGGATCCCGGGCGCAGCGCGGTGGGTTGCGCAGGACGGTGGGCATCTGGGGCCGCCCGGGTTTCAGCGTGCAGCGGCGGGTGCCGGGGCCGCCGGGGCCACCTTCCACTGCACGCTTCGGGTCACCATGCCCGCGCTGCCGGCGGCGGCGTCGAAGTGCTGCTGCAGCTCTTCCAGGGAACCTACATCGCGCAGCGGTGCCAGCGCGGCGCCCTGCATCGATGGCGGCAGCTTCGGCAGCACGTCGTCGCGGGTCGCCAGGCACATCACGGTCTCCTGGCCGGGCTTTCCGGCGTCCAGGATGAAGCCCGGATTGGGCGCCATCCAGTCCGGGATGCGCACCGCCTGGTTGGCCGAGACCAGCGAATGCGGCTGCAGCAGGTTGGGCAGCAGGCGCATGATGCCGCCGCTGGAATCCGCGAAGTAGCAGTACAGGTGGGAAGCCCGCGTCACGGTGGCCGACAGGAAGACCTGCTCGCCCTCGGTGAAGGCTGGGCGCTCGCCGGCGGGTTGCGGGTTCTCGATTTGCAGGTCGATGGACCAGGGCGCCTGTGCCGCCACCTGCAGGGGCGGCAGCTTCCCGTCGGCCGAGGTCTGCGCCGTGGTGACGGTCCCGGTCGCGGCCCAGCCGACCCGCGCGAGCGAGCCGTCTTCCGCCAGGCTGACGAAGTTGCCCAACGCGGCCTCGTAAGTCTGGAAGTCGATGGTGCCGCTCACGGGAATGCCCCGGTCGGCCTGAAAGCGCGCCAGTGCGTCGCGCACCAGCGGATCGGTCACTGGGCGGTCGCTCGCGTCCTGGGGCAGGTAGCCGCGCGTCACCAGCGAGGAGCGCAGCAGTTGCGATTGGCCGCTGTGCCCGCTCTCCAGGTACCAGTCGTGCATCTGGCGCTGGAACTGCGGATGGCTCTGGTCGAGCGTCAGGCACTGCCAGTAGGGCAGGCGCGCCCACTTGCCCACGAGCTCGATCATCGACAGGTCCACCAGCGTGCGCAGCGCGGCGCCGGTCCCAATGGCGTAGTCGCGCCCCACGTTGAAGCGCACGCCGTACTCACCGATGCGCCCGCCCAGGTCCACGCCCTGGCCGCCGCTGCCGACGATCACCTCGTTGGCCGAGTCCAGCCCGGGGATGATGGTGCGCGTGCGGAAATCCCCCAGGTGCACCTCCAGCGCCACCACGGTGGCGTTGCGGCTCTGGCTGTAGCCCAGGTCCACGCGTGGCCCGGAGATCCCCGCATCGAAGGAATTGTTGATCACCCCCTGGTCCACGAAGGCGATCGCGCCCGAGACGTAGAGGGCCGGGCGCTGCAGCTGCATCTGGTTGTTGTTGAGCAAGATGGTGGTCAGGTTCTGCACCGTGTCCTGGCGCGCGATGTCCACCTCGAAATCGACGAAGCGAAAGGCATTGCTCACGCGCGACATCTGCGACAGCGCCGTGACGACCATTTCCTTGGTGGCCGCCGGCACCTTGCCGGAGAAATCCACGAACTGCTTGCTGGTGATGAGCGTGGTCGGCACTTCGGCGGCGCGCAGCATCCGGTCCATGCACATCAGCGACTCGGAAAAGCTCGAGACCGAGCGCACCGGCCGCACCACGGGCCGGCTGGCGATCGGGGCACGCTCCTGGTACTGGCGGTCCTTGCGCGCATCCATCGGGGTGGTGCAGCCGGCAGTGAATGCGAGCGCCGCCAGGACAGCGAGCCAGCTGGGACTGCGCGTGCGGGTGTGCTGCTGGCCGGACCTGGATGTCGCCATGGGCATGGCTGCCTCCCCTCGGATTCATTGGTTTTGGAGCGAAGAGCGCTCGGCGGCTGGGCTGAGCGGCCGGGGCGCGCGGTCCGCTGGCGGCTTCAGTTGCAGACGTTCACCAGGTCGCCCCGGATGACCACCACCTGGTCCGATCCGAAGGAATTGCCGGGGTCGCGCGGTGCCAGCGTCTGGACGCAGGTGGTGCGCGTGCCGTTGGTGTGCACGGCCGAGACCACGTCCTTTTCCGTCTGCACGCCCATCAGGTCGGGGGCGTAGGCGCGTGCGACATAACGCGCGATCTTCGCCTTCGCGTGGTCGGGCAGGTCGCGGCGGTGCACGATGTCCGCCGAGCCGCCGGGCCGGGCAGTGGGCAGCTGCAGGTAGCTCACCTTGCCGTTCACGGTGACCGGGTCTTCCCCCGGGGCTGCCATCGCCATCCAGGCGAGCGAACACCCTGCAAGGAGGAGGCAGAAATTACGGGCCTGGGCGCTGGGCGTCATGGCAGACCTCCGGAGAGAAAGGAAGAGAGACAGGCCCGGCCGCCCCGGGCGGCCAGGCCTTTCGCGGCGTCAGCGGGAAGCAGTGCTCCAGCAGTAGCCCGTGGGGCAATCCGGCAGCTTGAAGGTCGGCGGATCGCAGGCGTCGTTGGAGGCCAGGTTCTGGATCGCGACGCTGCCCTTGCCGTTGGCGAGGTTCGAGACCAGGCCACTGACCACCGTGGTTTGGGTGGAGGTGCCGCCGATCGCGATGTCGCCAAAGTTCGAGGACAGGTTCTGGAAGGCCTGGGAGTTCTTGCCCCTGGCCTCGTTGGTCACCGTGCCGCTGCCGGAGACGTTCTGGGTGGAGGCGGCGCCTTTCTTGATGTTGACCCCATCGTAGTTGCTCGCCAGGTTCTGAACCGCGGTGCTGTCAGCGTTGTTGGCGAGGTTCTTCACGGTGGCGCTGCTCATGCTGAGGGTCTGGGAGCTGGTCCCGGCCACGATCACCTTGCCGGTGTTGCTGGCGCCCGACTGCACGGCCACTGCGCCTCCGCCAGTGGCAGAGTTGCTCATCGCCGTGTTCGTCAAGGACGAGGTCTGGGTGCTGCTGCCGCTCACGGCCACGTCGATGGCGTTGCTCGACACGTTCTGCATGGCCTTGCCGTTGTTCTTGCAGTCGACGCCGTAGCAATTGGCGTTGCCGCTGCCGGAGGCGGAGTTGGTCAGGCTGCCGCCGGTGATGGTGGCCGTCTGCGAGGAAGCGGCATTGCCTGCCAGCTCGACCTTGCCGTAATTGGAGGACACGTTCTGGACGGCGATGTCACCGCGCTGCAAGGCGTCGTTCTTCACCCTGGCGTCGCCGCTGACGGTGGTGGTCTGGGTGGATGAGCTTCCCGCCGCCACGCTGATCCGGCCGCGATTGCTCGACAGGTTCTGGATGGCAGTGGAGTCGGCCTTGGCCTCGTTGTGCACGCTGGAGCCCGAGTTCACCGTGATGGTCTGGGTCGAAGTCCCATCGATGGAGATATGGGGGCTGGAGGTCGGCCCGACGGCAAGGACCGAGGCCGAAGCGAGGGCGGACAGGGTGAAGATGGCAAGCGATTTCATGGAAGTCTCCTCCGGAGATGGACTGTGGAAATCCCGGGCCCCTCGAAGAAGGAAGGCCTCGGTATGGACTCCGCCCCGTTCAGCCGTCTGTCAGTGCTGGGCTCGAGGTTTTGTCGGCTCCAGTGTTGGCGCGTTGTCCCTCCCGGGACAATCGCCCCAAGGGTCTACACCCGAATCGCGAGGGCACGCCCCCGGACCGTCGAGCGTGCAGGCCGCAAGGTGTTGGGAATCAAGCAAAGTCTGCTATGCAAAGCAGAGCGCCGCGCATCCGCCACGCAATTGCAACTTAGTGTGTCTCGTGTAAATTCCTGAACGAAGCCCCTCGACCGATGCCTGCCTGGCCCCCGCAGGGCAACGGGCCCTTGCAGCGCGCGGCCCGGTGAGCGCTGGTCGTCCTGCGTGCGTGGATCCCTGCCGCATCGCGCTGCCCGCTGGTCCCTGCGGGGGTTGGCGGCCTGCACGGCCCCTGGCCTGGGCGGGGATAAATACCCTGTTCTTATGGTATGCAAATGTTAAATAAGCAACCCTCGGACAGATTTCGCAAGCACCAGGGGCTTTGGGAGTAACTTGCCTGCTGGCAGCGTAACTTTTTACCGTACAAGGCTGGGAGGTCCGCATGTTGAGCTTGGATACCACCGCAGGTGACGCATCCCTGGTGCGTCCACAGCTTCCGGGTCACGGACGCATCCCCTCGCGGGCAGGTTCGTCTGGCCTGTGGCCCGACTTCCTCGCCGGCCAGCTCGACAAGCCGGTGCGTGTCCTCCTGGTCGACGACGACCCCCACATGCGCCGCGTTATCGCAACGGAACTGATGGCCGATCCCCGTACCTTGCTGATGGCGCAAGCCGCAAGCGTGCGCGAGGGGCGCAAAGCCATCCACCAGCACGAATTCGACGTCATGCTCGTGGACCTGCACCTGGGCGATGGACAGGGGTTCGCCCTGATCGATTGCATGAAGTCCGTTCGCCCGTCGGCGGAAGCGGTGGTGGTGTCGGTCATGGAATGCGACGACCAGGTGCTGCGCGCCTTCGAGCTCGGCGCCACGGGCTACCTGGTGAAGAACTCCTGGTTCGGCAACTACCCCCAGGCGGTCCTCCAGGTCGCCAATGGCGGGGCCTCCATCACCCCGAACCTGGCGCGGCGGTTGCTGCAGCGGCTGGGCCACGGGACGGCGCCGGCTCCTGCCGG
>NZ_ALEE01000384.1 GCF_000282995.1 Melaminivora alkalimesophila | reverse complement strand
GCCCCCTGCCGGTTCGGCGGCGCGCAGCGGCGAAGCGGCGGTCGAATGCCTGTCGCAGCGCGAGAGGGAGGTGCTGCGCATGGTCGCAGCCGGCTACACCAGTGCGGAGGTGGGGGCCCAGCTGTCGATCAGCAGCCTCACGGTGAACACGCACATCAAGAACATCTACCGCAAGCTGCAGGTGCGCACACGCGCCCAGGCGGTGCGCTTCGCGTCGCTGCGCGGCCTGTTCTGAACGGGCAGGCGAGCCCGGGCGCAGCGCGCGGATGTCCTGTCAGCGGTTGGAGCCTGGGGTTGTTTCGCACCCGCCCTCCCGTCTACGCCCTGGCATGCGTCGGATTGTGGGGGCTGCAGCTGGCGGTGGCGGCTGTGCTGCTGGTCTTCAGCCTGGGCGGCGCGGGCGGGGCGCACTGGGGTTGGCACGCCGCGGGCCTGGCTTTGTCGCTGCTCCTGGGGGCCCTGCTGTTGCTCCAGCTGCCGCGGGCGTTGCGCTGGCGGCCCCGGCGCAGCCTGCGCGCCAGCCGCGAGGTGGTGCAGGAGCGCCAGCGCATCGCGCGCGACTTGCACGACCACGTCGGCTCGCAGCTCGTGGCGGCCGTGGAATCGCTGGGGCATGAAGGCCCCAGTTCCCAGGAGCTGGCGCGCAGGCTCGAGCAATGCCTGCTGGACCTCAGGCTGGTGGTCGATTCGATGGACGGCGACGACGACGCGTTGCCAGACCGCTTGGCCCGCCTGCGCCATCGGTTGGAGCCTGCGCTCCAGCGGCGCGGCATCGTCCTGCACTGGCAGGTGGCGCTGGATTCGGAGATCGCATGGCCGACGGGCCCGGTGGCGCGCGAGGTGGCGGCCATCGCCCAGGAGGCAATGAGCAACGCGTTGCAACACGCCCAGGCCAGCGAACTCACGGTGGTGCTCGGGCCCGTGCCGGCGGGGACGGAGCCAGAGGGCAGCGCCGCCTGGATGCTGCAGATCCATGACAACGGCAAGGGCGGCGCACCGGCGGATCTGACGGCGCCCGCGGTCGGCGCAGGGGCTGGCCTCATGAGCATGCGCCGCCGTGCCGAGGCGCTGGGGGCGCGGCTGTACGCGGGCCCCGCCCCGGGGGGCGGGGTGTGCGTGCAGCTGCTCATGCCGTCCGCGGCCGGGCGGGACGCTGCTGCCCGCTAGAAGGGGCTGAGCGCTGCCTCTTCCAGCGGCTCACTGGGGCTGTGGCAGCGGCGCTGGGGGCGGGGCCGGAGGCGCAGCCTCGCGTGTCTTTGCCGGCGGGCGGGTGGAGGCCTCGGGCTGCAGCAGCTTGGCGCAGCTGGCGTCGTCCTCGGCGCCCGGCACCGTGATCGGCACCAGCGCCAGCGCTGCCGGGGCCACCGCCGCGGCCGCCACTGCCGCACCGGCGCGCAGCAGCAGCGGGCCGGGCTCCACGCCGACCTGGGGATGGGCAAAGCTGCCGCGCACGTACAGCGGCGTGCGCAGCGAAAAGAACTTCCACTTCAGCGAATCGGGCTCGATGCGCAGGCGCATCTCCTCTTCTTCCAGGTCCACCAGCCCGGTGACCGTGACGATCGCCTCCTCGGTGTTGAGCTTGACGTTGTGGGCGTCCGCCATGCCGTCGCGCACCCGCCACTGCGCCACCGCGCAGCGCAGGCGCACCTCCTGGTGCTCGCCAAACAGCTTGGCCACGATCACGCTGCCCAGGTTCAGCGCCGCCAGGTCGAGCAGCTCCTTGCTGAAGGTGCCATCGCGGATGTACAGGCGCGCATCGCCCGCGCTGCTGCCGAGCATGGCGGCCACGGAGTCGCCCCGCCCCTCGAGCGCAAAGCCCCCGTCCAGGCGGCCGAAGCTTTTTTTCATCAGCTCGACCTTGGGAAACAGCGCAGACAGCTGCAGGCCCTCGACCGAGCCCTTGGCGCGTGCCTGCAGGGGCTTGCTGCGCGCATCGAGCAGCACGTCGCTGTCGATGCGGCCGCGCGCCATGCCGAAGCGCAGCGGCGTGAGGTGCAGCTGCCGGTCCTGCAGCACGGCGCGCACGCTCAGGCGCTCCAGGGGCAGGGCGTCCGGGCGCACGATCCGCTCGCCAGAGAAGGCCAGGTCCATGTCCATCGCGCCCCAGCGCCCGGTGTCGAAATGCACGTCGGGCAGCACCTTGCCGGGGCGCTGGTCCGTGCCCTTCTCCTGGGGGCGCTTGCCGCTGGGCGCGCCGAGCACCGGGCCGAGGTCCGCCAGGCGCAGCAGCTTGGAGGTCATGTGGCCCTCGAGCCGGGGGCGCGGCTCGCCCGAGGTGTAGCTCACCCGGCCATGCAGGTCGCTGTCGCCGACCGTGCCGTCGAAGTCGCGGTACTCCCACACGGCGCGCTCGGGCGTGAGATCCCCCAGCAGGCGTCCGTGCACCGCAAAGGGCGGGGTGTTGGGCAACACCAGTCCGGTGATCGGATAGAGGTCGGCCATGCTGGGCGCCTTCACGCCGAGCTGCAGGTCCATGCCCGACAGTTTCGCCGGATTGCGCACGATGCCCTCGCCCTGTGCCTGCACCTCGCCCGAGTGCGCGGCGAAACGCACGGGATAGTCCAGCACCTTCCTGCACAGGCTGAGCACCGGCCCCCCCAGGCCCTCGCCGGCCACCGGCGCCTTGCCGTAGCGACCCTGGAGCGCGAAGCGCATGCCGTACCTGCCGTCCTCGTCCTCCGGGTCGTCAGAGGCGAGCGTGTCAATGCGCGCGCGCAGCGCCAGATCGCGCCCTCCGTCCACGTAGCCCAACCAGCCGCCGCGGATCACCAGCTGATCGACGCGCAGATCCCACGGGTTGTCGCGCCCGGGGCGCTCTTCGCCCTGTTCGGGGGTGGTGAAGGTCCAGTTGTTGCTGCCGTCGCTGCGCCGTGCCAGCACGATGTCCGGCCCAGTGAGCACCACCGTGTCGAGCCACAAGGTGCGCGACAGCAGCGGCAGCAGCCGGAGGGTGGCGCTTGCGCTGGCAACCGTCCCCATGCGCTCGGGGGTGCGCGGGGGGGCCTCGGGAGTGGCGGTGTGCTGCTCCAGCGCCAGGGGATGGTCCGGGGAGCGGGCAGCGGAGCTGCCCTCGGAAGCTGCCTGGGCCTGCGGGCCGGGGCGCGGCGGCAGCGCCGGCAGGCCAGTGCTCTGCGCTGCGGGGAAGGCGTCTTGCGAGGATTCCAGAACCGCAAAGCCCTGGGGGTTGTCCATACGCAGCTGCTGCGCCTGCACCGTCACGCCCGGCACCCAGCGCCGCCAGCCGGACTCCAAGGGCTGGGGCCAGTGCCAGCGCGCCGCCAGGCGCCCTTCGATCGCGAACTCCCGCCCGGTGGCACGGCTGACCTTCTCGTTGACCCATGGCCGGATGCGGTTCCAGTCGAAGGTCGCCACCCCGAGGATCGCCAGTGCCAAGAGCGCGACCAGGGCAAGCAGGGTCGCCAGCAGCCAGCGCAGGGCACGCTGGCGGCGGGGCCGGCCCCGGGCGGGAGGTGCGGCAGAGGGCGAAGGGGCGACCATGGTCTGGTGGAACGAGAAAGGGGCGGCCTGGCAGTTCGCGCGGCCGGGGGCAGCCCGCGCGGGCCCCGGGCCCGTGCCGACCATGCTAGGGCGCTCCCCGGACGACACAAGCGGGCAGCCGCGTGTTTCCGCACTTGTCCTACAGCCCGGAGCTTCCTGCGGGTTTTTGCATGCAGGGACATGCGCCTTTTGCCTACAGGCATTGCCCGGTATGGGCCGAAGAATTGAAACAGTTCGTTTGCGCGGCAGGCCGGAACGGGCCCGCCGCAAACGGAACCCCGCGTTTGTTGCTTGTTCTCCCTACCGTTCTTGAGGCAATCCCGATGCACGTTGCTGATGCACTGACACAGGAAACCATCTTCGGCATGGCCGACGGGGCCACGTATTCAGGCATGCTGTGCCTGGGAGGCGACGGCCGGCGCTACTTCTTTGCCCAGGCGCAGGTGGACGGGCGCCCGGTGGCCCCACCCGCGCAACATTTCGAATCACGCGAGGACGCGCTGCGGGGGCTGGCGGACATGGCCTCCGGCGGCAGCCGGCCGGCCGACCGTCGAGGCCCAGGGCAGGCTTGAGCCCTCCTTGGGCAGCCCACGCGACACAGGAAAGGACCCACCCATGGCGCAGACAGAGAACGGCCACGTGCTGGAAGAAGGCTACCGCGGCTTCCTCATCCGGATTCCGGTGCCTGAGCGGGACGGGCGCATCGTCCCCACGCCGGTGGAGGCGACCGTCACGGCCATGACCGAGCACGCGGCGGCCCACATCGACGCGGTGCGCTGGGATGCGGTGCGCCAGTCCGAGGGCGACCTGCACACGCTGGCCCACATCAAGCACGCGATCGACGTGGCGCTGGACGGTGCCGAACACGAGCCTCCCTTGCCTGGCGTCTTCGAGCCGACCCTCTGAGGCGCGCAGGCGGCGTCGGCGAGGGCGCTGCCTACAATGCCGCGCCATGCACAACCGCCACGATCCCCGCGTGCTGCCCATGCGCGACGGGGTCAGTCCGAGCTGCGTGGTGCTGCCGTCCGCCGGCGGCGGCTTGCTGCTGGACTTCCTGTGCGAACGGCTGCCGGCCGTGGCACGCGCCGACTGGCTGCGCCGCATGGCCGCTGGCGAGGTGGTGGACGAGCACGGGCGCCGGGCCGCCGCCGACACGCCCTTCCAGCCCGGGCTGCGCTACTACTACTACCGCGAGCTGGAGCGCGAGCCGCCGATTCCCTTCGAGGAAGAGGTGCTCTACCAGGACGCACACCTGCTGGTGGCGGACAAGCCGCATTTCTTGCCCGTCGTCCCGGGCGGACGTTACCTGCACGAGACGCTGCTGGTGCGGCTCAAGCGGCGCCTGGGCCTGCGCGAGCTCTCGCCGGTGCACCGCATCGACGCCGGCACGGCCGGGCTGGTGCTGTTTTCCGTGCAGCGCGCGACGCGCGGGTGCTACCAGGCCCTGTTTCGCGAGCGCGCCATGCACAAGGCGTACGAGGCCATCGCCCCCTGGCGGGAAGGCCTGGCGCTGCCGCTGTGGCGCGAGAGCCGGCTGGAGGAGTGCGGCCATTTCTTTCGGATGCACGAGGTGCCGGGCGTGCCCAATGCCGCGGTGCGCATCGACTTGCTCGAGCGCC
>NZ_ALEE01000383.1 GCF_000282995.1 Melaminivora alkalimesophila | reverse complement strand
TCGGCGCGGAGCTGGCCCAGGCCATCGCCCGCCTGGGCGTGGAGGTGGTGGCCTTCACGACCAGCGAGCGCGTGCAGATGGCGGCGCTCGGCATGCCGCTGGTGGGCGATACGCTGTACCCGCAGGTCAACGATGCGCAGCCGGAAGACTATTCCAACCCGCTGCAGCTGCTGGCGCGCGAGCTGGCCTTTACCGATCCGCTGACCGGTCAGGAGCGGCATTTCCGCAGTCGGCGCGCACTGCGTCCCCTGTCGGAGGTGGCGTCTCAGCACCGGCGGGTGGCTCACCCACCGCGCGGCGGATCGGCCTGACCGGTATTCAGCGGCGCGGCGCTGCGCCAGGCATGCGCACGGCCGTGACCTCGATCTCCACCAGCCAGGCCGGGTGCGCCAGTGCGGCCACCTGGAAGACCGAGCGCACCGGCAGCTGCGGTTG
>NZ_ALEE01000382.1 GCF_000282995.1 Melaminivora alkalimesophila | reverse complement strand
CGGCAGCTGCGGTTGGGCCGCCGTGCCGAAATACTGCGTGTAGGCCTCCATGAAGCCCCCGAAGTCCATGGCGTTGCCCTTGCGCGGGTCCGCCACCAGAAAGACCTGCATCTTCACGACGTCGCCCATGCCCAGCCCGAGCGCGCGCAGCTGCTCCTCGATGCTGCGCAGCACACCCAGCGTCTGCGTGCGGGTGTCGGGGCCGTAGCTGCGCGGGTCGCCAGAGGGCAGGCTGCGGTCGACGATCGGCGGCACCTGGCCCGAGAGGTAGACCGTGGTCGCTCCCGGCGGAACCTCCACGGCCGCCGCGATCGGAAAGTCCGACCCGGGCGTGCGATGGCGCAGCAGCTCGCCGTGGTCGGCCGG
>NZ_ALEE01000381.1 GCF_000282995.1 Melaminivora alkalimesophila | reverse complement strand
GGCCGGCGGCGCCGCGCAGCCCACCAGGGTGGCCAGCAACAGGGCGGCGGCCGGCAGTGCCAGCCTGGGCCGCGGCGCCGCGCGGAAGGCGGCCGGGCAGGATGAGGAGGGCAGGGAGGTGTTCATGGAGGGGTTCCTGGAGAAAGCGCCCCAACACAGCGGTGCGGGAGCGAGACAGGGCCGGCGCAGGCTCACCGCGGGCCGGGCTCGGCAGGGCGCTGCCCGCGCACCATTTCAGGGGTGATGGCGTCCCGATAGTCGTTGCCGAAGTGCGTGCGGATGTAGTTGACGACATCGGCGACCTGCTGGTCATCCAGGCGCTCGCCGAAGGGCGGCATGCCGTGCAGGCCCTGCAGCACCACGTACACCGGGTAAGGCCCGGCCGCCAGGCGTGCATTTTGGGCCAGCGCAGGGTAGAAGCCCGCGCCCTTTGCCCCCTGGCCCTCCGGCATGTGGCAACCCTGGCAGATCGAGCGGTACAGGCGCTCGCCGCCCTGTTGCACGAAGCGCTCCGAGTCGGTCGAGAAGTAGGGCTTGAAGCCGGCGGGGCGGGCGGCCTGGGGCGAGTCGCGCTTGCTCATCGGCCCGCTCTTGCGCGGCTGCACAGCCGTGTCGGCGGCCTGCCCGGGTGTGGGCTGCTGGGCGCCTGCGCCCATACAGGCCACCAACAGGGCCGCTCCTGCTGCGGTCCAGGGAAGGCGGGAGGTGCTCATGGTGCGTTTCCTTGTTCCGTTGTCTTGAAGGCGCGGCCTTGCAGCGGCCGCGTCAGCTTGCCTGGGCCCGGGTGTGCAGCCGCTTGACCGCGTCCAGCGCGGACAGCACCGCACCCTCCTGCCAGGCCGGGATGTAGGAAGCGTGTTCCCCCGCCAGCACAATGCGGCCATCGATCTCGCACAGGTTGCGGTAGTGCTGCTTGCGAGCCTCGTCGGACCAGATGCCGAAACAGCCATTGACCCAGGGAATGCGGTGCCAGCCCACGCTCACGCCGTTCTGGAACTCCTTGCGGTATTGGGGATGCAGCTGCGCGCCAAACTCCACGGCCGCGCGGATGCGCTCCCGCGGCGGCAGCGCGGTGAATTCGTAGGCGTGCGTGTCATCGAAGGCGTAGCCGCCGAGCAGCACGCCCGGGCCGCGGGTATTGAAGTTGTTGGAGGGGTAGGAGATCTGCTCGATGGGCAGGTCGGTGTAGCTGATACCGCCGAAGATGGCCTCGTCTTCTTCCCAGAAGCGGCGCTTGAACTGCAGCCCCACCTTGAACGAGGCGCCGTAGGGCACGGCCGCGATGGCCTGTTTCATGGGCTCGCCCACCTGGATGTCGATCTGGCTGAGGATCGACAGCGGGATGGTGCACACGCACCAATCGGCCTTGAGCTGCTGCGGCGCGCCGGCGCCTGTTCCCTTGGCATCGACGAAGCTGACGGTGACGCCTTTGGCCGACTGCTCGATCCGCGTCACCTTGCTGTTGTAGCGGATCAGCGTGCCGACCTCGCGCTCGAAGGCCTTGGCGATCATGTCCATGCCGCCGGCGGGCTCGAAGATCGCCGTCTGGAACTCGTAGAGCTGGCCGATGTTG
Source organism: Melaminivora alkalimesophila (assembly GCF_000282995.1). Taxonomy (GTDB): domain Bacteria; phylum Pseudomonadota; class Gammaproteobacteria; order Burkholderiales; family Burkholderiaceae_C; genus Melaminivora; species Melaminivora alkalimesophila. Next base: position 28,247 of record NZ_ALEE01000381.1, on the reverse strand, counting down.
ATCTGCGACCACAGGCGCGACTCCAGCAACTCGTGCATGCCGATCGGCTTGGAGGGCTTGGCCAGCGGCATGAGGCCCCCGGCCGGGTCGCTGTCGAAGCCGCGGATCTCGCTGGCGGCGTGGCTCTCGCGGTAGCGGTATTGCGAGTCCAGCCCGCCCCACGCGCGCAACCCCTCCAGCAGCAGCTCCCGGTCTTCCTGCGTGACGGCCTGGTCCAGCGCGCCCTGGTTGGTCGCCTTGCTCAGCAATTCGGCCACGTAGCCGTGCACGTCCGCCTGGATGTGGCGAAACCTTTGCGGCTTGCCGCCGAAGGCCTTGGTGGAGTGCACCAGAGCGTTGTAGTTGACCTGCACGAAGGATTCGAGCTGTACGCCGAAGCGCTTGCAGTAGTCCAGCAGGGCGTAGTGGTGGTAGGGGATGCGCCAGGGGCCGGGGTTGATGTAGAGCCCCTGGTCGAATTCGCAGGTCTGGCGCGTGCCGTCGAGTTCGGTGACGGAGTCGCCGCCGCGCAGCGTCCAGCAGCGGCCGCCGGCGCGCTCCTGGTATTCGAGGATCTGCACCGTGTAGCCGGCCGCGCGCAGCTCATAAGCCGCCGTCATGCCGGCAAGGCCCGCTCCCAGGACCAGCACGGTGCCCCCGCGCTTGGCCCGGTCCAGTTTCAGCGGGCCGCGGTAGCTCGATTCCTGGGCGTGGCCGAGCGTCGCCATGGCCTGGTACATGAGGCCGCCACCGGCCGCCTTGCCGATCATGGACAGCAGGTTGCGACGGCTCATCTCGCGGGGTTGCAAGCGCATTCTTCTTCTCCTGTCGAGGGCCGCCGTGGACGGCTGGGCGGAAACGAAAGCAGGAGGGGGAAGGCGCAACGGCCAGGCACTGCTTTCCTTGCGGTGCATTCTGGAAGCCGAACCTGGCGTCGGGGTCGGTGGTGAGGCTAGGGGGGTGTAGGAGAAGGCCTTGGACGAGGCCTGAAGAGGAGGTCCAGCGGCCCTCCGCAGCGCAAGGCCTGAAGGCCATCCTCAAGGCGTTCCCTGCGGGGAGGCCGGAGCGGGCAATGGGAACAGCACGCCGCACTCGGATCGTTGATTGGTAACGGACTTGTTCCGTTGGCGCCACGGAATCGGACCGGATTGTGTGCCGGGCGTGCCGAGTCGGCACACGGATTCTGTCCGCATTGGTCTGCTGACATCCACAACCCGTCATCAACGCGCACCCCAGACAGACGCGTTTCGTTCTATCTATCGTTTAGTGTATAAGGCCCGAACAGGCAGCCCATCATGGCGCTCGACCACTTCACCCTCACTGCATACCGCGATCGGCATCCCGCATGGCGATTGCTGGCCTCGCCCCATGCCCCATTGGTGGCAAGCTTCCTGTATCGGGTATTCGTTGCACCGAACGTGCGGCTGATAAGCGAAGCGAATCTGGCCGAAATGCTGGAAGACGAGTTGTTTGCCCTGCGCGAACAGCTCGGTGCCGAGGCGTATCCAAAAGCTGCAACCGAATACCTGAATGACTGGTGCGCGCCGGACAAGGGCTGGCTGCGCAAGTTCTACAAGCCTGGCACCGACGAGGCCCAGTTCGATCTCACTCCTGCCACGGAAAAGGCCATCGCCTGGCTGGCGTCGCTGACCGAGCGGCCTTTCGTCGGCACGGAATCGCGCCTGCTGACCTTGTTCGCGCTGCTGGAGCAGATCAGCACCGGAAGCGAGGCCGATCCAGCCAGGCGCCTGGAGGAACTGCGTCGCAAGCGAAACGAGATCGACGCCGAAATCGGCCGCGTCCTGTCCGGTGACGTGCCGCTCATGGACGACACGGCCATTAAGGATCGCTTCCTGCAATTCCAGCAGCTGGCGCGCGAGCTGTTGAGCGATTTCCGCCAGGTGGAACACAACTTCCGCCAGCTCGACCGCAGCGTCCGCGAGAAAATCGCGTTGTGGGACGGCAGCAAGGGGGCTTTGCTCGACGAAGTCATGGGCGAGCGCGATGCCATCGGAGATTCCGACCAGGGGCGCAGCTTCCGTGCGTTCTGGGATTTCCTGATGTCCAGCCGCCGCCAGGAAGAACTGTCCACACGGCTCGACCAGATCCTCGACCTGCCCGCCGTGGCTGCGCTCAAGCCGGAGCCACGCACCCGCCGGGTGCACCACGATTGGCTGGAAGCGGGCGAACATACCCAACGCACGGTGGCGCAGTTGTCGCAGCAACTGCGCCGCTTCCTGGATGACCGGGCCTTCCAGGAAAACCGTCGCATCCTCGAACTGTTGCGCAGCATCGAGATCAAGGCGCTTGCATTGCGCGACACGCCACCGGCCGGCGAAGTGATGCTCCTCGACGAGATGGGCGCGGACATCGCCTTGCCGCAGGAACGCCCCCTGTTTGCGCTCCATGCCAAGCCACGCCTGGCGGAACTGATACTTGAATCCGGCGAGGACGACGACATCGACACCGCACGCCTGTTCGACCAGCACGTCGTGGACAAGGCCCGCTTGCGTGAGGCCCTGCGGCAGGCATTGCGGCAACAGTCGCAGATCAGCTTGCGCGCGTTGCTGGAGACTCAGCCGCTGCAACAGGGATTGGCCGAACTGGTCACCTGGCTGGAACTGGCCCACGCGGGAAACCGCGGGCTGGATGGCCTCAGGGCCACGGTGGATGACGATGCGCAGGAGATCGTCGAATGGGCCATGCAGGACAGCGATGGCTCGACGGTACGACGGCGGGCGCGAATGCCGCGCGTGATCTTTACGCGCTGAATGCAAGCTGCGACGGACAGAGCAAAGACCCATGAACGATATGCATCAGGATGATCCAGAAGGCAGTGCCGAATCGCGCCCGCCCGTGGTAGCGGAACTCTCGCAACTGATGGTGCATTTGCTCAAAGGCGTGTTGTACCGCCAGGACGACGAGCGCCTATGGGCCAGTCTGCTGAACCTGCAGGCGCGTGTACGGGAGCAGGCGGCGGTGTTGTTGCTGGATCTGGTGCTGGACGAAGCCGAGGGCTACGCCTTCCTCAAAAGCCAGCCGGAGCCGGAGCATGCGGACGCCACACCTCGCCTGCCACGCCTGATCGCACGACGGCCGCTGTCCTATCCGGTCAGCCTGATGCTGGCCTTGCTGCGCAAGCGCCTGGCCGAATCCGACGCCGGCGGCGGCGATACCCGGCTGGTGCTGTCGCGCGAGGAGATCGCCGAACTGATGCGCGTGTTCCTGCCGGACGGCACCAACGAGGCGCGCCTCATCGACCAGGTCGATTCGACCATCACCAAGGTGGTGGAACTGGGCTATCTGCGCAAGCTCAAGCCCGCTGCCGGTGCAAGTCAGCAGGCACCCCGCTACGAGGTGCGGCGCATCCTCAAGGCGTTCGTCGATGCGCAGTGGCTGGCCGACTTCGATGCGCGCCTGGAGGGTTATCGCACCGCGTTGTCAGGTGGCGATCGCGACAAGGAAGCCGGCCGATGAACGATTTTTCGCCACAGCAGCTCGATTTCGTGGCCGACGACAGCCGCGTCGGCTTTCGCCTGCAGCGGCTGGAAGTCCTGAACTGGGGCACATTCGACCGGCGCGTCTGGCGCTATGAACTCGATGGGCGCAACAGCCTGCTGACCGGCGACATCGGTTCGGGCAAATCCACCCTGGTCGATGCCGTCACCACGCTGCTGGTGCCAGCGCAGCGCATCGCCTACAACAAGGCCGCGGGCGCCGAAACGCGTGAGCGATCATTGCGATCCTACGTGCTGGGCCACTACAAGAGCGAACGCAACGAAGCCACCGGCAGCGCTCGCCCGGTGGCGCTGCGCGACACCACCAGCTACAGCGTGATCCTGGGTGTCTTCCGCAACGAAGGCTACGGCCAGGCGGTCACGTTGGCGCAAGTCTTCTGGTTTCGCGAACCACAGGGCCAGCCCGCGCGCTTGTTCGTGACTGTAGAGCGGGAACTGTCCATCACCGAGCACTTTTCCGGATTCGGCAGCGACATCAACGGCCTGCGCAAGAAGTTGCGCGCGATGGGCTGCGAACTGAACGACAGCTTCCCGCCCTACGGCGCCTGGTTCCGCCGCCGCTTCGGCATCGAGCACGAGCAGGCGCTGGAACTGTTCCATCAGACGGTTTCCATGAAATCGGTTGGCAACCTGACCGACTTCGTGCGCAGCCACATGCTCGAACCGTTCGACGTGGGCAGCCGAGTCGAGGCACTGCTCGGCCATTTCGATGACCTCGATCGCGCCCACCAGTCGGTACTCAAGGCCAAGCGCCAGATCGAGCTGTTGACGCCGCTGGTGGAGGATGGCCGTCGCCACGGGCAGATAGCTGCCGAGATCCAGGCGCTGCGCGAAGGACGCGATGCACTGCGCCCATACTTCGCCGGCTTGAAGGCAGCATTGCTGGAGAGGCGCCTGGAATTGTTGACCCAGGATGCGGCGCACTGGGATGCCCGCATCAAACAACTGGGAGAGCAGCGAGACAACGCCCGGATCGAGCAAGGGAAGCTCGAAGGCGCACTGCGCGAGAACGGTGGCGACCGACTTCAACAGCTCGCTGCCGCCATTCAGCAGCAGGAGGCAGAGAAACAGCGACGGCAGGAGAAAGCGGACGCCTACACCACGCTATTGACGCGCATTGGCGAAGCAGCGCCGGAAGACGAAGCTGCTTTCATGGCACAAAGATCCACCATCGGAGCACACGCCGAAGCGCTGCGCGCAAGCATTGCGGACCATGATACGCGGATCAACGAGGCCGGCTATGCGCTGCGGCGGGGCCAGGAAGAACACAAAGCGCTCAGTGACGAGATCGACAGCCTTGCGCGCCGCAAGAGCAATATCGATGCGGCCCAGGTGCGCATCCGGGACGCCTTGTGCGCCGCCCTGTCCATCGCAGAGGAAGACCTGCCCTTTGCCGGTGAACTGATCCAGGTGCGCGAGGACGAACGCGACTGGGAGGGCGCGGCCGAACGCCTGCTGCATGGCTTCGGCCTGTCCCTGCTGGTGCCAGATGGGCACTACAAGGACGTGGCCGATTGGGTGGAGCGCCAGCACCTGGGCGCCCGACTGGTGTACTTCCACGTGCGTGCGCGCAGACCCACGCAGGCCTTCAACCTGCACCCCCAATCGCTGGTGCGCAAGCTGCTCATCAAGCCCGACACGCCGCACTACGACTGGCTTGAACGCGAGCTGCACCACCGCTTCGACCTGGCCTGTTGCGACGACACCGAGCAGTTCCGCCGTGAGACCCGGGCCATCACCCGCGCTGGACAGATCAAGGACCCGAGCGGACGCCACGAAAAGGACGACCGCCGCCGCATCGACGATCGCAGTCGCTACGTGCTGGGCTGGAGCAACGCCGACAAGCTGCGCACCTTGCGTGACGAGCGCACGGACCTGGAGCGGCGGCTGGGCGCCATCGGTCTGCGCATTGCCGACACGCAGCGCTTGCGCGGGCAATGCCAGGCGCAGCTGGAGGCCTTGGCCAAGCTCGAAGTCTTCACCCGCTACAGCGAGATCGACTGGCAAGCGCCGGCGCGCGAGATTGCTCGGCTGACCGATGAGCGCGATCGCCTCAAGGCGGCCTCCGATACCTTGCGGGAACTGGAAAACCAACTCGCCCAGGTCGTCGAGCGCCTGCAGAAGATCGAAAGCGACCTTGGCGAGGCACAGGGCAAACGCGGAGAGATCCGCAACAAGCACGACACCGCCAAGGCACAGCATGTGCAGGCTCTCGAAATCCAAGCGCAAGCCGCACTCGACGACGTGTTGCTGCAACCGCTTGAAGGCTGGCGCGCCGAAATCCTGGGCGACCACCAGCTTTCGGTGGAATCCTGCGACAACCGCGAACAGGACGTGCGCAACGGCTTGCAGGCGCGCATCGATGCCGAAGACAAGCGTCTGACACGCCTGACCGAACGCATCATCAACGCCATGCGCGGTTTCAAGGAGACCTTCAAGGCAGAGACCGCCGAGATGGACATCAGCCTGGCCGCGCTGCCCGAGTTCGAGCGCTTGATGAAGGATCTGCAGCACGACGACCTGCCGCGCTTCGAAGCGCGTTTCAAGGAACTGCTCAACGTCAATACCATCAACGAGATCGCCAACTTCAACGCCCAACTCGCGCGCGAGCGGGAAACGATCAAGGAGCGGGTCAATGTCATCAACCAATCCTTGCAGGTGATCGACTACAACCCCGGACGCTACATCCGGTTGCTGGCGCAGCCCAGCCCCGATGCGGAGATCCGGGCCTTCCTGCAGGATCTGCGTGCCTGCACCGAAGGCGCGCTGAGTGGCTCGGAAGACGAACAGTATTCCGAGGCCAAGTTCCTGCAGGTCAAGGCCATCATCGACCGTTTCCGGGGGCGTGAGGGCCTGGCCGAGATCGACCGACGCTGGATGCAGAAGGTGACCGACGTGCGCAACGGCTTCCTGTTTTCCGCCAGCGAGCGCTGGCGCGAAGACGATGCCGAGCACGAACACTATTCCGACTCGGGCGGCAAGTCCGGCGGGCAAAAGGAGAAGCTGGCCTATACCGTGCTGGCCGCCAGCCTGGCCTACCAGTTCGGCCTGGAATGGGGGGCGGTGCGCTCGCGCTCGTTTCGCTTCGTCGTGATCGATGAAGCCTTCGGACGCGGCTCGGACGAATCGGCCCAGTACGGGCTGGAACTGTTTCGCCAGCTCAACCTGCAACTGCTGATCATCACGCCGCTGCAGAAGATCCACATCATCGAGCCCTATGTGTCCAGCGTCGGTTTCGTGCACAACGAAGGCGGCCGCGAGTCGCGCCTGCGCAGCCTGAGCATTGAGGAATACCGGGCACAGAAGGCTGCCGCCACGAGAGGCGTTGCATGACCTGGAGCCAGCCCGCCGACCTTCGCACGCAGGTCGAACGCTTGTGGCAGCGCGGCGAACTGCTGCGTGCCGTGGTCGGCGACGGCGCGCGGGGCTGGCCATTGCGGCTGTCGCTGAAATCTCCGTCCGCCGCCGATCTCAGCAACCGTTTCGATGCCGTGCGCGACTGGGTGCGGGAGATCAGCGCCATGCCGCGCGTGCGCATCGAGTGGCGCGAGTGGACGCACCGGGTGCAGGGACGGCAGCGCTTGCCGGACACCATCTGGATCGATACGCTGCAAGACACACTGGCGATGATCGGCAAGACCAGTGAGGCCCGCCGGTTCCAGGCGCTCTGGCAACAAACTGCTCAAGCGCAACCCGCACTGTTGCCGTGGCTGCACAAATCACCGCTGCAGACCTTGTCGCTGGCCGAACACTGGCCGCGCCTGCTGGCCGTGGTGGCCTGGGTGCAGGCGCATCCGCGCCCTGGCGTCTACCTTCGGCAGGTCGATGCGCCGGGAGTGGACAGCAAATTCATCGAAGCCCATCGCGGCACGCTGGCTCAGTGGCTGGATCTGGCCTTGCCGCAGGAAGCCATCGACCACGCTGCGACCGGGGTGGCGGGGTTTGCCCGTCGCTACGGCTTTCTCAGCAAGCCCGTTCGCATCCGCCTGCGCTTGCTCGATCCGCAACTGCTCGCGCTTCCCGGTTGCACGGGACTGACCGACATCACCCTGGATGAGGACAGCTTCGCCATGCTCACCTTGCCTGCGCAGCGTGTTTTCATCACCGAAAACGAGGTGAATTTCCTGGCGTTTCCGCCGGTCTCCGGGGCCATCGTCGTGTTCGGTGCGGGCTATGGATGGGCAGCGCTCGCCCGAGCCCACTGGCTGCATCGCGCCTGTCTGCACTACTGGGGAGACATCGATACCCATGGCTTTGCCATTTTGGACAGCCTGCGCAAGTATTTCCCGCTGGCCGCTTCGTTCCTCATGGACCGTTCCACCCTGATGGCCCATGTGCTTCAATGGGGCGAGGAGCCGCTCGACAAACGCCATACGTCGCCCTTGTCTCGGTTGGACAACGAGGAGGCCGCTCTCTATGACGACCTGCGCAATGACCGAATCCGGCCACGGCTGCGGCTGGAACAGGAACGCATCGGCTACCAATGGCTATGCGCGGCGTTGGCCACTGACCTGCATCCCGTAGGGTGTGCCACCTGAAGGTTGGTGGAGTCCGTCTTCCAGGAAGAACGGACATGAAGAAGAGCAGATTCACCGGGGCGAGCAGTGGGTCGAGCCGCTGGCGCAGGCCCGCCAGGAGACTGCCCGTTGGCGGCGCGACCCATGCCCCGAGGCGTCCTGGGAATAACCGGCACCTCCTGCGGCAGGCCTATCCCCTGGGGATCACTGGGACAGCCAGCCCTCACGCCACGGACTGAACCGCGCAGGTATCCACGCCAAGCACGGCCAGCCCCCCCGCCCAGCCGGCGGCTCCAGCGCCCGGTGTGCGTGCTGGTGGCTACGAGCTGCAGCTGGTGGCAGCGCTGCATGCGTGCCGGGCCCCCGTCGATGCGCCGCTGGCGGGCGCGTCAGGCGGGCTGGGGCTCAAGGAGCAGGCTGTGCGTCTGTGGGGTGGCAAAAACAACTGACGCCATGCGGTTTATCCCAGAAATATCCCCGAGACTGAGAGAAATCTCTGCAAGTCTTTGATTTGCAAGGAAATTTCTGGAGCGGGCGATGGGAACATCACGCCGCACTCAAATCGTTGATTGATAACGGGCTTATTCCGTTGGCGCTACGGAATCAGGCCAGATGATGTAGCTGTAGCGAGCCCTCGGCAACCCGGCTTGCCCGCTGCTGCCGCAGTGGCCTATCCAGAGCCGTCAGACGCTGCCCTGTGCCGGATGCAAGAGCCCCCACCAGCCAATCCCAGGTTCATCCAGCCACCTCACGTCTCACGCAGGGGCAACGCCGTCCGGCAGGAAGCCGCCATGTTCATCGCCATGCAGGCTGAGGTACTCAAGTCGCCATTGATCCACGCGCCGAAGGTCGGCGAGGGTCATGTGCGTATCCGGGACTGGCTCGCAGGCGTCGAGGGCGATTTCCGTTGCCACATCGGGAGGGCCGTACGCTTCGATGAAAAGCTCTCGCAATTGTCGCACTACGCTCTCGGCGGACTCACGTGCGCTTGGCCCACCCTCGATGGCGTCATAAGCCACCGATATGGACAGCGCATAGGGTTCACCATCAGAAGCCTCGATGCCCCGCTGCTCACCCAGATCGAAGAACAATCCCACCAAATGTCGGGCTTCGGGAGCGAGGATGCGGGCGATCCGGCTCTTGACGTCTCTCTTGCCGACACGCTTCGCAAGCCGGTTCTCGAAGGCGTTTGGAAACGCGGGCCGGCCATAGCGTGCCGCCAGCCATTGCTTCAGGGTGCGCTTCGATTCATCTGAAAGCGACACCTCAAGAAACCGAGACGCACTCTGGCCAAACTCGACTCTCGGGATGGACCTCTTCTCTGCATGCCGCAACTCCAGCACCATCGAGCCTCCATCCGCTTTGTCATACGCAAGATGCAGCCGCCGGGGGTTCTTGGCATGGGACAGTTGCGGATCCTCACGGGCATCACCGATCACGTCCGCCAAGATGACCTCAATACAGGGTTCGTGCGGGTGAGGAATGTCACAGTCGTGGGAGATCACGACAGCAAAGCGGCCATCCTCCAGCGACTCGACCAATCCCAGTTGCAGCGATCCATCGCTGGTCAGCAAATCTCCCTGCCGCCATGCCGTATCCCGGTCCAGCATCGCGCGATCCCCGAATCACTGCTCGGGATAGCCAGGAATGGAAGCAGCGGAACGCCAATCATCCGTTGGCGCGGCCTTGCTCTTGGCCAGTCCCGACCTTTCGTATGCCGCATCCATGGCCTGAGCCTCTGAGATCAACGTTTGGACATGCTCCATAACGGTCTGGTCTGCAGCGATGAGATCCAGGAGAGACCTGCCGTCAAACGCCTTCATCTTCAGCAACATTGGCGCCCGTTTGACGCCTGCTTCGCGAAAGGCGTCGGCCACTTGGCTGAGTGTCTGTATCCGAGCGAAGTTGTCCGCTTCTGGCGTCGACTCTCCTCCCAGCCATTTGTATATCGCTTGCCGGGAAACACCAAAGGTCCCGGCGAGATCAGCAATTGGTGGATTGAGCACCTGACGGATGTTGGCCAGATGCTCCGAAGCGCTTCGCAGATCAGGACGAGCTGCCTCCTCGCCATCCACCTCGATTTCGACGTGAATGGGAGTCCGCGCCTCCACCAGCCTGCGCCATTCCCCCGCCCGGGTCACATCGAACACGCTGCCAGTACCGCCAACCAACTGCGTGATCCCTATCAGGGCGAAGGCGGCCGTGGCCGCGACCCGAACGGGTACGATCGACGGCGAAGTCCTGATTGTTGGGAACGTCTCGGTGTACATGCGGGTCTCCAGTGCTACGCCCATGCCCGGCGCGCATGGTCCGTGGTGGTCGCCTCGAACACGGACTTGATCGGGGCATGTAACGAGCGCAGTTGTTCTTCGAGCTTGCCGAGGTCGATAGGCATGCGACCTTCGCAAAAATGGTCGGTATCGAGCACACCATGCTCGCGTGGCGCGGTCATGGCGAAACGCGGATTCAATGCCAGCCCGTTCGGCAACATGTCGGGAGGAAAACCAAGCTGCGCCGTTGCCCTGTATACCCTTGCAACCAAGGTTCCGCCGGGAACGAGTGGACCAACATCGGTCGTGAATACGGATTCACTCATTGCGTGCCGGCGAACCGCGTCGAATTCCACCCCATGGACGCCACCGACAAGGTACTGTTCGACGGACTCCCCGTCTTCCGGCACCACCGCATCCAGGTAGCGCAACCCAAGCCGCCCCACGTGGTCAAGGCTGACCGCCTCATGCACGGCATCCAACCCCCGCAGTAATTCCGGAATGAATGTCTTGTGGGTGTCGTAATGCGTCGTATGAAACGTGATTGTCGAAGAGGACAGGATGAAGCCCGCAGATCGATCGCTCCTGGTCAGGAACCAGGATACCGTTTGCTGGATCTTTGGTTCGGCTTGTTGTGCCTGGCCTGGCCCGGACACGACCAAGTGAGTGACCTGCTGCGGCTCGAACAAGGGGTACCCTTCACGACGCAGCCGATCTTGTATTTGGTCGACGTACTTGACCATGGCCGCCACCGGATTGAAATGCGCCTGTGCCAGGGCGTAGTACACCGGCGCATTGGACATTCGTTCGCTCACAGGCCGCTCCATCTTCTCAGTTGACACCTCAGTTGCCAGTTTACACCATGGTTGACATCCATGCCAGGGAGCATTGCTCAATGCGGCTGGATCAGGGGGGCGCGGGCTCAGGCTAAGGAGAAGGCGCCGTCAAAAGCCTTCCACTGGGTCGACACTCCCGCTCGCGCCACCATCGCCGGCTCCCGACGTTCGCCCAGCCGGCTGCCCTTGCCTGCGGGAAACGCTGCGCACCCGCTGTGGCAACAATTCCCGCACCAGTTCCATGCCAAGGGCGTCCTTCTCCAGGGTCATCGCCCTTGACAGGTCATCGAGCCGGCCCAGTTCCTCAGTCTGCGACATCTGTGCCTGCCGCCGCGCAGCTGGCGCCGAGAACACCTTGATCCACTTGTACAGGCTGTGCTGGCTGACGCCGATCCGGGCAGATACGTCGGCCACCCGGTGGCCTCGCTCGGTGATCTGCTTGACCGCCTCGATCTTGAACTCTTCTGGGTAGGGTTGCTTGCTTCGCATGGCACCTCCGATGGGGCCTCAGTTGGAGGCTCGAAAGTGTCTACTGAAGCCGGGGCGGCTCAAAGCATTCCCTGCGGGGAAGCTGGAGCGGGCGATGGGAACATCATCGTGTTCCCAACTCGTTGATTGATAACGAGTTTTCCGCACTCGGCGAACCGAGATGGACATAATTATGGACTGAAAAACCACGCTTGGTCAACGCGCGCTCCGAGCAAGTCCAGTGCGAGCCATGGACAGCCAGCAGTAGCCAATGTACCCGAGCGCTCAACGTCACGAGGCCGGTTCATCTCCCTTTGGCAGGAACTCCTCGCGGGCGCGCTGCAGAAACCGCTTCATGGGCTCAGAGGGGTCGGCGCTGCGGCGCAGCAGGTAGGTGGACAGCATGGGCGGCGTGCCGGCCAAGGGGCGAACGGTTATGTCGGGGCGGTTCAGGGTCTGCACCTGCGAGGCAATGGCGAAACCTAGGCCATAACCGGCACCGACCAGAGTCAGCATCACGCCTAGGCTCGTCACCTGATCTACCAGCTTGAGCGGCTTGGACGCACCTTGAAGCACCGCCTGGATCTGGTGGTGGCAGCCCGATCCCGCGTCCGGATGGCACAGTACCAACGGAAACTTCAAGGCTTCATCCAATGGCACTTCCGCGTGCGCCAACAAGGGGTGGCGCACGGGCACGATCACCGACAGAGGATCGGTCCACACGGGCTCGGCGACAAGGCCTTCGCTCACCGCGTCCGACAGCGCAAAGCCGATGTCCAGCAGATCGTTGTGCAGGCCCTTGAGCTGCTGCGCGAAAGGCAGCTCGAAGACGCGAATCTCCAGTTCGGGCTCTTCCTCGCGGCTGCGCGCCAGCAAGGTGGCAATGTGGGGCTGCGCCAAGCTGTCGCAGATGGCGATGCGCAGATAACCCTGATAGACCTGCGCCGCCGCCTTTGCGGCACTCACCGCCTGCTCCACGGTGGCCAGCACACGCCGGCACTCACCGAGGAACACTTGACCGGCCCAGGTCAGTCGCGTCTGGTGCGCGCTGCGGTCGAACAACTGCACGCCGAGCGTGGCTTCGAGATTGCGCATTGCGCGCGACACAGGCGATTGTTCTACGCCAAGGCGCTCGGCCGCTCGCGCGAAATGCAGTTCTTCCGCGACCGCAACGAAATAGCGCAGTAGTCTGAGTTCCAATGCGGCCTCCTGTTTGCCTCGTTCCTGGCCTGCATCCACCTCATGCGGATTGCGCCTCGCTTTCTCCTTCGATGATTGGCAAGAGGTTCCGGCGTCGCATGCTTGCCTATTCGGATAGGCAGATCGCATCCGAAAATTACGGAGGTTGAGGCGGAACGCTACCTGGCCGAAGACCTGAGAACCTCAATCGCCGCGACGCTGCACTACCGCCTGATCCACAGGTTCAGTTCAATCAATTCCCGGGTTGCAGCTCCACACGCACCTCGCGCGATTTGCCGGCCCGCTCCACGGACAAGACTACGACATCGCCGACCTTCCTGTCGTCGAGCCGGGCGAGCAGCTTGGCCACATCGTCGATCGCCGTGCCGTCGATGCGAACGATGCGGTCGCCGGGCACGATGCCTTGTGGGGTAATCTCGACCCCAGCGAGCCCGGCTTTGTGCGCTGCCGAGCCGGGGGTGACACGCAGCACGAACACGCCCTTGCCTCCAGTCAGCGCCAGCAGGCGCTGATTGAGTTGTTCGTCCACCTCAATGCCCAGCGCCGGACGGATGTACTTACCAGTCTTGATGAGTTGCGGGACTACGCGCATGACGGTGTCCACCGGCACGGCGAACCCAATCCCGGCCGAGGCGCCGGAGGGGCTGTAGATCGCCGTGTTGATGCCGATAAGCCGACCGGCCGAATCGAGCAGGGGGCCGCCCGAGTTGCCGGGGTTAATGGCGGCGTCGGTCTGAATCAGGTGATCAATGGCCGGGCCGCCCGCTTCTCCCGGTAACGAGCGGTCGAGCGCGGAGACGATGCCGGTGGTGAGCGTCCAGTCCAGGCCAAAGGGGTTGCCGATAGCAAACACCTTCTGTCCCACCTTGAGGTCGGCGCTGGTGCCGACCGGCACGGCAGGCGGGCGTTTGAAGCCGACGCCGATTTTGAGTACGGCGATGTCGTGTGCTGGGCTGGCCCCCACCAGCGCGGCCTGGTAGTCGCGGCCGTCGGCCAGTTTGACGGTGGCTTCGGACGCGCCCTGGATGACGTGGAAGTTGGTGACGACGTGGCCGGCGTCGTCCCAGATGAAGCCCGAGCCGGTGCCACGCGGCACGGAGAAGACGTTACGCGTCCAGACATCGCGTACTAATTGCGCGGTGGTGATGTAGACCACCGAGGCGCGCGATTTTTCGAACAGTTCGATGGTGGCCTTTTCGTCCGCCGCCAAGTCGCCGCGCGCCGTCACGGTGCGCTCTGCCGCCTCGCGCGGACTGAACCATGCCTCGATGGCGGGCAGGAACTGCCACAGCAGCATGAGCGCGGCAATACAGGCGGTGATGAAGAGCCAGCGCCGGACGAAGTGGTCCGGCGCGGGACGTTGGTACGGGTCGGGGTAGGCCATGAGAAGTCTCCTGTTGATAGGCAATCAGCGCCATAGCCCGCTCGGGCGCCAGCGCGGCGGGCGCGGCGTCACAGCAGATTCCGGCAAGAAATGGGGCGCGTGGAGTGGCAACGCTGATGCTGGCCCAGGCGCCAACGTCAGTAGGCGTGAGATGCGTTCTTGCGTGGCCGGATGCGTGCGCAACCAGGAGGGTTCGGGATTGCCCCATCCCGGCCACAACCAGGCACGCCAGGAGCGGCTGACCCGCTCGATTTTCGCCAGCGCGGACGCAAGCCCCTGCGGGTCGCCAGTCAGTTCCGCAGCGAGGCGGTCAGCGTCGAACTCACGCACGCGAGACAAGCCGAGCTGTGCGAGCAGGGCCAGCTGGGGCGAGGCGGCCAGCAGAAGCAGTCCAGGCCAATTGACCGCCACCGCGCCGGCCAGCAGTGCGGGCAAGCTGAACACAATAGCGATCTGTCCGACCATCGCCAGTAGGCTCGTGAGGCGACTGACGGAATCCGCCAGCCCCATGACGCGCAGATCCTCATTGGCGATGTGCGCGATCTCGTGCGCGAGCACACCCGCCAGCTCGCGTGGGCTCAGGCGGCGCAGCAGGCCATCGGTGAGGGCGATCGATGCCTCCTGCTTCGATCCGGTGGCGAAGGCGTTGACGACGGCACTGGGCACATAGTGCGGCACCGGCGTGGCGGGCAAACCGGCACGGGCGGACAGCTCGCTCAACAGGGCCCAAATCTCGGGGGCTTCGTGCGGGTGCAGGGCCCGCGCGCGGTACAGGCGCAAGGTCAAGGCGGATGCGGCTGCCGGTTCCAGCAACAACGTGCCTGCAACTGCAAACAGCGCGAGCCACAGGCCGCTTTCCCCGAACAGCAGGCTTCCTGCGGTGGCTGCGATCCCGATCAGGGTCAGGACCAACAGCCCGGTCTGCAGGCGGTTGAGCCAGCGGTGTTGCAACAACGCCGCGCGCGGGTCACTGGGATGATGACGGGGCATGCTCAGATGTCTCGGCGGCACGGTCGTCGCGCTCGCGCAGCAGCCAGTAAGTGGCACCGAGCGCCAGTGTGGCGCCTGCCAGCGCGGCGATTTTGGCGGGGCTCACCTCGGGGTCGAGGACCACGAACTTGCGCGCCAGCGCGATCAGAGCGATGAGGATCACGGTCTTGACCTGGATGATGCTGTCCCGACGCAGCGCCACGCGCACGATGGAATGCTTGAACTCCATCGCGATCAAAAGCGTCATGATCATGCCGAACACGCTCTGGAACACCTTGTGGTCCAGGGGATTGAAGGCATCGAGGACCAGCAGCGTGAAGACGATAGAGATGAGCTGGAACAGCGACACCACGATGATGACGGCAATCACCGCCGACAGCACGAGGGCGACGACCTGCTCGAAACGCTCGTATAAACTCATGACGGCCCATTGGTCACGCAAGACCTGAAATGGATTGCGGCCTGTTGACTTCATGCAGATGGACTCCCTGCGAAATTGTCGCTGTCGGGACGATGGCGCATTGCACTGATGTTTCGTTCGACTATCTCGGCCGGCATGTCCAGCGCCGACATTACCTGTTCCGTCAACCCAAGGGCTGCGGCAAAGGACTGCTGATAACCCAGCAAGGTGGGTACTCTGAACGCAGCCGTCACCACGGCCGCCACACTGCACCCCACTAGCAATATCAGCGTGACGCTCAGCAGGCTCTGCATCGATCAGCGCCCAACCTGCGCCTTTGCCCAGCGCACGATGTGCTGCGCGCCCATGGCGCCCGCCTGACGCCCGATCTCCCGCCCACCTTGGAACAGGGCCAGCGTCGGAATGCTGCGGATACCGAACTGCGCGGCCAGGTGCGGCTCAGCCTCGGTGTTCACCTTCGCCAGCCTGATCCAGGGTTCGAGCTGGCGCGCCGCTTGCTGAAACTGCGGTGCCATCATCTTGCAAGGCCCGCACCACGGCGCCCAGAAATCGACAAGCAAAGGAAGATCGCTGTGCTCCACGTGGCGCCCGAATGTCGCCGTGGTCAACTCGATGGGCTCGCCCGTGAACAAGGGCTGCTGGCAGCGGCCACAGTTAGGTTGATCCGCGAGCTTGGCGGCCGGCACACGGTTGATGGACTGGCAATGCGGGCAGACGATGTGAAGGTGTTCGCTCATGGTGTGGCCCCTTGGGATGTAGAGAGTGAGGTTTCGGACTGGGGGGGCGCCGAGTCGCGGGATTCGGACTTCAGCCCCTGGGTCAGCTGACGGATGTCGTTTTCGTCCAGGGTTTCCCGCGCCAGCAGTTCGCGCGCGCAGCGCTCCAGCACCGCGCGGTTGGTATCGAGAATCCGGTAGGCGCGCTCGAACACGCCCATCACGATGTCGCGGATCGCCTGATCGATGCGCGCCTGGGTGGATTCCGCCACCCGGCAACCACCTTGGGCCAGCTCGGGGACGTCGAGAAAACGCGGCCGCTGCGCCTCAAACGCGATGTAGCCGAGTCCCTCGTCCATGCCAAAGCGGGTGATCATGTCGCGCGCGATGTCGGTGGCCCGCGCCAGATCGTCTGCGGCACCGGTCGACAGTTCGCCAAACACCAACTTCTCTGCGGCGCGCCCGCCCAACAGTACGGCGATCTTGTGCTCCAGATCGGCGCGCGTCATCAGGAACCGGTCCTCGGTGGGGCGTTGCAGCGTGTAGCCCAGTGCGCCGATGCCGCGCGGAATGATCGATATCTTGTGTACCGGGTCTGTGCCTGGTAGCGCCAGCGCCACCAAGGCATGGCCCATCTCGTGATAGGCCACCGTCTCGCGCTCCTTCGGGTTGAGGACACGGTTGCGCTTCTCCAAGCCGGCGACGATGCGCTCGATCGCTGCAGTGAAGTCCTGCAGCTCGACCGCACGGGCCTTGCGCCGGGTGGCAGCCAGCGCCGCTTCGTTAACCAGGTTGGCTAGGTCGGCACCAGAAAAGCCGGTCGTCAACGCCGCGACTTGTTCGAGATCGACATCACTGGCCAGGGTAACCTTCTTGACGTGCACCTTCAGGATATCGAGACGGCCTTTCTTATCAGGACGGTCCACCAGCACCTGGCGGTCGAAGCGACCGGCGCGCAAAAGCGCCTGATCGAGAATTTCAGGCCGGTTGGTGGCGGCGAGGATGATCAGCCCCACCGAGCTGTCGAAGCCGTCCATCTCGGTGAGCAGCTGGTTGAGCGTCTGCTCACGCTCGTCGTGGCCGCCGATGGGGCCGCCGACGCCGCGCGCGCGGCCCAGCGCATCGAGCTCGTCGATGAAGATGATGGCCGGCGCCTGCCCGCGGGCCTGCTCGAACAGGTCGCGCACACGGGCCGCACCCACGCCGACGAACATCTCGACAAACTCTGATCCGGAGATGGAGAAGAAGGGCACCGCCGCCTCGCCGGCAACAGCCTTGGCCAGCAATGTCTTGCCGGTGCCCGGTGGGCCGACCAGCAACACGCCCTTGGGAATGCGCGCCCCGAGCCGTCCATACTCCTGCGGATTCTTGAGGAAATCGACGATCTCAACCAACTCCGCCTTGGCTTCATCGACGCCAGCGACATCGGCAAAGGTCACGCCAGTGTTCTTCTCCATGAATACCTTGGCACGGCTCTTGCCGATGCTCAGGAAGCCACCCATGCCCTGCTTCTCGGCGAAGCGGCGGAACAGGAAGAACCAGACGCCGAAGAAGGCCACCGCCGGCAGAATCCAGGAGAGCACATCACGCAGCCAGGTGCTTTCCACCGCCCGCGCATAGGGCACGTCGTACTTGGACAGCCGCTCGGCCAGGTCGGGTTCGACGCGAGTGGCCACGATGGTGGTCTTGCCCTGGCTGTCCGGCGATTTCAGGCGCCCGGTGACCGTGCGGTCCGACACCAGCACTTCGGCGATGCGCCCCTCGGCCAGCGCCTTCTCGAATTCGCTGTAGGGCACGGGCTCGACGGTCTTGGCCGCCTGCCAGTAGTTCTGCAGCGTCAGCAGCAACAGGCCGGCGACGATCCAGTAGCCAATGTTCCATTGATCTTTCTTTTCCATGGGCAATGTTCCTCGCAAGTCGTGTCGCTAGAGAATGGGGGTGAACAGACGGGCCACCCCGTCGCGCAAGCGGATGGCCAGCGGGTGGGCGCGCAACGCCTTCGCCGATATCTCGCCCGACGCATCACGAGCGGCATCAAAAAGGGATTCCAGCCGCGTAGACAGCGCGGTGTCGTACACCTCCACATTGAACTCGAAGTTGAGGCGCAGGCTGCGCGCATCCCAATTGGCCGAACCCAGGCAGCACCACTGGCCGTCTATCAGCATCAGCTTGCTGTGGTCGAACGGGCCAGGCCGTTCGAAGATGCGCACACCGTGCTCCAGCACCTGCCAGTAGTGGGCGCGCGCGGCCCATTGCACCGTGGGATGGTCGCCGTTTGCGGGCGTCAGCACCTCGACGCGCACGCCGCGCAACGCGGCCGTGCTCAGCGCCGCGATCATCGGCTGATCGGGCACGAAGTAAGGTGTCCAGATGCGCACCGAATGCTTCGCCGCGCTCAAAGCGCCCATGAAGGTCCAGCGCAGCCGGTCCAGGGCCTCATCGGGACCGGCCTCGATGCCGCGCGCCCAAGAGGTTCCTTGCTCATCAGCCGTTGCGGGCGGTTCGCCCCAGTAACCCTTGCTGAGCCGCTCGCCCGTGGTATCGCACCAATCGTCGGTGAAGCACCGCATCAGATGCGCAACCACCGGCCCGCGCAGACGAAAGTGCAAATCGTGACAGGCCTCGCCCGGCGCATCGGGCCGCCAATACGGGCTGAAGATGTTCATGCCGCCGGTGAAACCCGTCTCGCCATCGATCACCAGCAGCTTGCGGTGATTGCGCAGATGCGCGGCATGCAGGCGCGCGGGAATCAACGTCGGGTTAAACGTCGCCGCCGGAACGCCGGCGCGCTGCAAGGCGCGGTAGGCGCTGCTGGGCGTCCAGCGGGCATACACGTCGTCGATCAGCACCCGCACTTGCACGCCGCGCTCATGAGCCCGGCGCAGCGCATCGACGAACAGCGCCCCGATGCCTTGGCTGTCGAAGATGTACGAGGCCAAGGCGACGCTGTGCCGCGCCGATTCGATGGCGGCGAGCATGGCCGGGTAGGCCTGCTCGCCATCGATGAGCGGCTCGATACGGTTGCCGCCGGTCAGCGACTGGCCGGTGGCGCGTCCCACCAGGTGGGCCAGACCGGCAAGCGGCGGCGATACAGCCTCGGGCATCGTGGGCGAGAGGTCCTGCTGAACAGCAGGATCTGCACCTGGGAAGAGCCGCCGCGCGCGCCGCTGGTAGCGGTTAATACCGAACAGCAAGTACAACAGCGAACCGCCCAGCGGCAACAGAGCGATCAGCAGCACCCACAGCGTGGCCGAGCGCGGGTCACGCTTGTAGATGACCGCGTGCCCTGCCGCCGAAATGGCGACCGCAAGCGACACGAGGGTGGCTGCCCATGTCAGCCCGTTGAGGTCGGACACGACAGCCTCCCCATGACTCAAGATTCGCCGCCCGCCGGCTTTTTCTTGCGCGTCGCCTTGCTTTCGTCGCTCGACGGCGCCTCTGCCACTTTCGCGGCATCAGGCTTCTCAGGCTCGACCGGCTTCACTGGTGGCTCCTTGCGCTCGAAAATCACCCGCTCGGCCTTGTCATCCCAGCGAGCGCTGGCGTGATCGCCCTTGCCGATGCCGCCACCCAGCATCTCGCGCGCCAGAGCAGTTTCCAGCTCGCTGCGGATCAGCCGCTTGAGCTCGCGCGCGCCGAACTCGGGCTTGTAGCCTTCCTCCGCGAAGTGATCGATCAAGGTCTGATCGAAGGTCAGCGTCACGCCCTGGCTGGCGGCGTTGCGGGCCACACGATCGAGCTGCAGGCCGACGATATGGCGGATCTCCTCCTTGCCCAGCGCATGGAAGACGATGATCTCGTCGATGCGGTTGAGGAACTCGGGGCGGAAGTGTCCGCGCAGCACGTCCATCACCTCGGACTTGGTCTTCTCGTATTCCTCGCCGGCGGCGCCACGGGCCTTCAGCCGACGCTGGATGATGTCCGAGCCCAAGTTCGAGGTGGCGATGATGATGGTATTGGTGAAATCCACCACCCGGCCCTTGCCGTCGGTGAGCCGCCCGTCGTCGAACACCTGCAGCAGGATGTTGTAGACGTCGGGGTGAGCCTTCTCGATCTCGTCCAGCAGCAACACGCTGTAGGGTTTGCGCCGCACCTTCTCGGTGAGCTGGCCACCCTCGTCGTAGCCGACGTAACCCGGAGGCGCCCCCACCAGGCGTGCCACGGTATGGCGTTCACCGTACTCGGACATGTCGATGCGCAGCAGCGCACCTTCATCGCCATAGATCGACTCGGCCAGCGCCTTGGCGAGTTCGGTCTTGCCCACGCCGGTCGGTCCGAGGAACAGGAAAGTCGCCACCGGCTTGCTGCCCTCGCGCAGGCCCGCGCGCGACAACCGCACGGCATCGGCCACCGCGCGCACCGCTTCGTCCTGGCCCACCAGGCGCTCGTGCAGCCGCTGCTCCAGATGCAGCAGCTTCTCGCGTTCTTCCACCGTCAGCTCGTTGACCGGAATGCCGGTCAGGCGCGAGACGATCTGCGCGACATGCTCGGCCTTGACTTCGGCGCTGCCCGAGGCGCGCTCGCGTTCCCATTCCTCGACGAGCTTCTTGAGTTCGGCCTCCTTGGCCTCGATGCGCTTGCCCAGCTCGGCGGCCTTGTCGTACTGCTTGCGCGAGGCCACATAGTCCTGCTCACGCCGCAGCTGGTGCAGTTCGGACTCCAGCTCTTGCACCGCCACCGGGCGGGCCGTGGCCGACAGCTTTACGCGTGCGGCCGCCTGGTCGAGCAGATCGATGGCTTTGTCGGGCAAGAAGCGCGCGGTGATGTAGCGGTCCGACAACTCGGCGGCGGCGATGATCGCATCGTCGGTGATGCTGACCTTGTGGTGCGCCTCGAAGGTGTCGCGCAGGCCGCGCAAGATCATAATGGTCTGCGCTACCGTCGGCTCCGGCACCATCACCGGCTGGAAGCGACGCTCCAGCGCGGCGTCCTTCTCGATGTACTTCTGATACTCGTTGAGCGTGGTGGCGCCGATCAGGTTCAGTTCGCCGCGCGCCATCATCGGCTTGAACACGTTGGCCACGTCCAGCCCGCCTTCGCCGCCACCCTGGCCGGCACCGACGATGGTGTGCACCTCGTCGATGAAGAGAATCAGCTCCCCCTGGTGCTCGGTCACTTCCTTGAGCACCTTCTGCACGCGCTCCTCGAACTCGCCGCGGTACTTGGCGCCGGCCACCATGGCATTGATGTTGAGTTCGACCAGGCGCTTGTCACGCAGCGTCTCAGGCACTTCGCCGGCCACCATGCGCTGCGCCAGCCCTTCGACGATGGCGGTCTTGCCGACGCCGGGCTCGCCGATCAGCACCGGATTGTTTTTCTTGCGCCGGGCCAGCACCTCGATGGTGGTCTCGATCTCCTGCGCGCGGCCGATAACCGGATCGAGCTTGCCCTCGCGCGCCATTTTGGTGAGGTCTCGCGAGTATTTATCCAGCTCGGGCGTGTTGGTCGGCGTCTCGGCGCGGCCATCCTCGGCACCTTTGCCGACCACCTTGCTTACCTGCTGGCGCAGCGCTTGCGGCGTGAGGCCGTAACGGCGCAGCAGGTTGGCCGCCAAACCTTCGCCTTCCTCGGCCAGCCCGATCAGGAAATGCTCCGGCCCGACATAAGAGTGGCCGAGTTCGTTGGAGGCCACGAAAGCACGGCTGAGCGCGTCCTTGACCCGGGGCGACACGCCGATCTCGCCCTCGAACGGCTTGTCGCCGCGCTTGGCTTCGGATTCGATCTGTCGCTTGAGGTCATCGACCTTGATCCTGAACTGCCCCAGGATGGTCTTGACCACGTCGCTGTCGGATAGCGCCAGCAGCAGGTGTTCGGTATCGACTTCGGCGCGCCCGAACTCTGCAGCGTGTCGGGCGGCCTCCTGCAATAGGGCCTCGGACTGTTCGCTGATACGGCTGGCGAGCCCACTGCCGCGACGGCGCGCGGTGCCCGTACCGGCCGGGGCGGGTTCGCCGAACGAGGCATCGACGACCTCATCGGTATCGGCCGCCATGGACGGTGCGTCGTCACCGATGCGGAAGAAGTCGCTGCCAAGGAAGTCTTCGAACAGCCCGCTGCGCAAGCCGAACAAGGCTTCCAGCGGTGAGACGGTGCGCTTTTGCTGGCGCACCAGTTGGCGATAGTGATCGTCACACAACAGCATGGTGCTGTGGCGACCATTGAGATTGGCTTCCACCCGCACCGTGGCGGGCTGGCCGCAGACTTGGCATTGTTTTCTGGCCATGCTGATGCTCCTGAGAGGGTTAACTGGGCGAGGCACCGCAGATCACGGTGCCTCATCTCTTTGTGGTTTTTGAGAAAAACGCGCTGCCCCGCGTCAGCCGTTGATCGGGATCGAGCGCCCCTGCTTGGGCGTACTGGCCTCGCGCTTTTCCATCGTGATCGTGAGCACGCCGTTCTTGAAAGCGGCCTTGATCGTGTCCTGGTTGGCATCGGCCGGCAGGTTCAGAGCGCGCTGAAAGCTGCCGTAGGAGCGCTCCACCCGGTGGAAACCGCCGTCTTTAGTTTCCTGCTCCTGACGCTTTTCACCGCGCACCAGCAGCACGTCGTTGTCGAGCGTGATCTGGATGTCTTTTTCCTCGACGCCGGGCAGTTCCAGGGCGATCTTGTACTGCTTGTCGGTCTCCTGGATGTCCAGCGCCGGTTTCAGCAGGCCCGGCCACTCCGACGGCCAGCGTGGCATGGCCAGCGTCGGGAAACCGAAGCCTCGAAACGCGTCGTCGAACAGGCGATCGATCTCGCGATGCAATTGCAGGATGGGGCTGACCGGCCCACCCGCCACCGGCAGGTCATTGCGCTGCACCGGCAGCGAGGCAGTGCTCTGTTGTTCTTCCTGCTCTTTCTTGAACCAGTTCCAGGGAGCCAATTTCTTGAAATCAATGTCCATGTCATACCTCCAGAAATCAATTGAAGACTCACTCAATCCGTTTGCCTGCGGCTATGGATGGCGCGCCCAGGCAACACGGGATGTTTCGCTGACTTCGGCTGCTCATCTGTGCGTATCACCTCCTTCTTTCTGCCTGCTTGGATCTGATCATTGATCCATCGATCGATTTCACTTTGACGAAACCGCCACGTCCCGCCGACCTTGAAGGCCGGAATCTCCCCGTGCGAGGCGAGCCGGTAAAGCGTCCGCTTGCCGACTTTCAAGTAGGCAGCCAACTCGTCGAGTGTGAAGATCGCCTGCTGGCGCGCTGTCATACCACCCCCACAAGTTCCGTCGTCACGCGGCCTCGCCTGAGGAAATTCTTGCAAGACTTTGCAAGATATTGCGCCTAACATGCCGAAAGTCAAGAGTCAACATCCAGCGATCTGCTGGCCGATTGATGTGACTCAATCGTAAGCAGCCAGGAAACAAATGTTGGCTGCCACCGCGATGGTGCTCCCCAAGTCATCAATCTGCAGCCATGTGAAAGGGGAAGTCCATGAACGAGATTGCCCGAGTCGGGGTGGATCTGGCCAAGCGGGTTATCTAGGTGCATGCGGTGGATGCGCGCGTGGCGGTTGCCAAGGCGCTGGCCGCTGACAAGTTTGCGGCCTGGTGCGCGGAGCTGCCTCCCGGCTGCCTGGTGGCCCTGGAGGCCTGCGGCGGTGCGCATCACTGGGCACGCAAGCTGCGCGGCTATGGGCTGGATGCGCGGCTGATTGCAGGCCACTTCGTCACGCCCTACCGCATGGCCGGCAAGGGACGCAAGAACGGTGCGGCCGATGCCGCAGCGATCTGCGAGGCGGCAACCCGCCCGCACATGCGCTTCGTGCCGGTGACGCGCGGCGCGAGCGACCTGGGTCTGACCGTCGGTTCGCTGGGCTTCTTTCCGGCGATGGACGTGGTGCGCCAGGCGCTGCCGATGGTGCTGACGATGCTCAAGATGGCGCTCGTCATCTGCATCCCGCTGGTGCTGCTGATCGGCACCTACGACCTGAAGACGGTGGTGACGGTGAGCTGCGTCCAGTTCGCGCTGTTCTTCGTGGACTTCTGGTTCCATCTCGCACGCTGGATCGACAGCACGATCCTGGATGCGCTCTACGGCTGGGGGTTTGGCGCGGACAGGCCGCACACGAACTTCGATCCGCTGATCGGCTTGAACAACGCCTTTGGCGACATGCTGCTCAACTTCGTCATGGCGATGATGTTCATCGTGCTGCCGGGTTTCTGGGTAGCTGCGCTCGCGTGGGTTGGTGTCCGCGTAGGCAACATTTCGCAGATGCTCTCAGCAGCCACCGATGGCGCCAAATCTGCGGGAGGCAAAGGCGCTGACCTTGCAATCAAAGCAGCGAAGGCGAAGTAGCGCCGAGAGTGGCGAGCTACTCGTCGTCCGCGCTGCCGCCGTCGATGCGTACCTCGCCCCGGTAGAGACCGTATCCGTCCAGGCCGTTTCGCCATTGAGGCTCGTCATCATCACTGCTTTCGTCGGCATCAGCGTTGCGTACCATCCAGGCAGAGATCGCCGCAAAGACCAGCAGCAAGGCCAGCCAGAACGCGGAATAGAGCAGCACACCGAGCACGGCCAGCTTGACGATCCAGAGCACCGCCGTCGCCGCGCCCGCGGGCGCCCCGCGCGTCACCAGCCAGCCGGCGACACGCTGCTCGCGGCGCAGGTATCCACGCCAGGCACGGCCAGGCCCCCGGCCCAGCCGGCGGCTCCAGCGCCTGTTATGCGTGTCGATGGTCATGCTCATGTGCCTCGGCTTCAGCGGTGCCTCACCTCGCGGAGCGGCCGGTGGTGGCCTGCCCCTCAGCATCGGCCGCGATCAGGAGGGCGGGTTGTGGCTGGCAGAGTCGGGCCAGCCTGGGTCACGCTTGATTAGTTTTCGCTACATAAATCAAACCTTATACTACTTTCCATGCGCGTTTTTGCGATAGCTCTAGGGGCTGATTTGATTCCGTGCTATCTTTATAACATGGATGGAAATTCTAGGCACCAGGTAATCAAGCGGCTGCAGGCGGGACTCCCCCGCGGGGCGCCGTTCGACCTTGCCACCCTGAGCCAGTTCGGGGTGTCGCCACAGCTCGCCGCCCACTATGCCGACGGCGGGTGGCTCGTGCGCCTGGCCCATGGCGTCTATGCCTTCCCGAACGATGAGTTCGGGGTCTACGGTGCGCTGAAGTTCCTGCAACAGCGCGTGCCCGGCCTGCACGTCGGCGGCAAGAGCGCCCTGGCCCTGCAGGGCGTGCGGCACAACCTGGGCAGCCGGGAGACGCTGGTGCTGTGGGGCGACGGTCGTTTCGCGTTGCCCGCCTGGTTCACCTCGCGCTTTCCGGCCCGCTATGTCCACGCCCGCCTGTTCGACTGGCCGGACACGGCGCTGGCCGGCAAGACCCTGACCACGCCGCCTGGCCTGCCCGAGGATCTGCGGGTGGCAGCCCCCGAGCGTGCCGTTCTGGAGCTGCTGTACGAAGCCGGCGTCAAGCAGAGCCTCGAAGAGGCCCGCAACCTCTTTGATGGACTGCGTTCCCCCCGCAAGGACTTGCTCGGACAACTGCTGTCCTGCTGCACCAGCGTGAAGGCCGTGCGCCTGTTCCTCACCTGGGCGCGCGAGACCAGCCTCGTGGATGTCGATGCCCTGCTGGAGCAGTACCCGGTTCGCACCGGCAGCAACACGCGCTGGATGAGCCGGCTCGATGACGGCACCTTGCTGAGCCTGAGACCTCATGGATAAGACCTACGCGGACACCGTTCGCCTGCTGCTGGCCGTCGCGCCCGACGTGTTCGCCAACGACATCTTCGCCATGAAGGGCGGCACGGCCATCAACCTCTTCGTGCGGGACATGCCGCGCCTTTCGGTGGACATCGACGTGGTGTACCTCCCGTGGCAGACGCCGCGCGACGAAGCGCTGCAAGCCATCAACCAGGAGCTGGCCGCCATCGCCACGCGCGTTGCGCCACTGGGCGTGCAGACACGCCTGGTTCGCGCCAAGGACCTGGGAGACACCAAGCTGATCGTCGAGAACGACGCCAGCCAGGTGAAGATCGAGGTCAATGTCGTGTTCCGCGGCAGCGTGCTGCCCGTCGAGCGGCGGCCGCTGAGCGCCAAGACCAGCGATCTGTTCGGCGTCGAGTTCGAGCTGCCGGTTCTGGCACCGGACGAGCTGTACGCCAGCAAGCTGGTGGCCGCGCTGGATCGACAGCACCCCCGCGACCTGTTCGACGTGTGGCAGCTCTACGAATCGGGCGACATCAGCGACGGCATGGTCGAGTGCTTCGTGATCTATCTGGCGGGCCACAACCGGCCGCCCCACGAAGTGCTGTTCGGTAACGACAAGGACATCGCCGGCGAGTACGAGCGGGCCTTTGTCGGCATGACCGAAGTGGACTGCTCCCTGGAGACACTGCTCGACGCTCGCGCCAGGATGCGGCGCGAGCTGCCACAGCGACTGAGCACCGCGCACAAGCAGTTTCTGAGCGGGCTGGCGCGCGCAGAACCGGACTGGTCGCTGGTGCAATGCCAGCACGCCGCGCAACTGCCGGCACTGCGCTGGAAGCTCGCCAATCTCGAAACCTTCCGCAAGCGCCGTCCCGACGACTTCGCAGCGCAATCCGCCGCCCTCGACACCGGCTTGGGCCAGAGCTGACGAACATCCCGCAGCTTCCGGCTTGCCGGGATTGCCCCATGCCGCATTCATCGTGGCATCCACGAAGCAGCGGCCCTATACCCAAAGGCTCCGACAAAGGCCAAAGGGCTGGGAAGGGGCAAAGGAAGGGCGCCAAGGGGAAAGGCCCTATCCTGAAAAGGCCAAAAGGCGCCCCGAGCAGCCCGTCATCCGGGGTTCGCCATGCTCTCGCTGTTCCAGCGCAAAAGGGTGCCACCCGCCGCCGGCACACCGCCCACCTCCGCCATCGAAACTCCAAAAGGGTCGATGCGGCCGGAGTCGGCCGCATCGCTGCTGGCCACGCCGCGCCGGCAGAAACTGCTGGAACACATCTGGCAGCGCACATCGCTCTCGCGCCGGCAGTTCGCCACGCTCTACCTCGCCCCACTGGAGCGCTACGCCGAGCTGGTCCAGCAGTTCCCGGCCTCCGAGAACCACCACCACGCCTATCCGGGCGGCATGCTGGACCACGGCCTGGAGATCGTCGTCTATGCGCTGAAGCTGCGGCAGTCATACCTGCTGCCTGCGGGCGTCACGCCGGAAGCACAGGCGGCCCAGGCCGAAGCCTGGACCGCAGGCACGGCCTACGCGGCCCTGCTGCACGACATCGGCAAGATTGCCGTCGATCTGCACGTCGAGCATGCCGACGGCAGCGTCTGGCATCCCTGGCACGGCCCGCTGCGAAAGCCCTACCGCTTTCGTTACCGAAAGGAGCGCGAGTACCGCCTGCACAGCGCCGCCACCGGGCTGCTCTACGCGCGCCTTCTCGATCGGGACATCTTCGACTGGCTCAGCGGCTATCCCGACCTCTGGGCCGCGCTGCTCTACGTGCTGGCCGGCCAGTACGAGCACGCCGGCACGCTCGGCGAGTTGGTCGTGCAGGCCGACCAGGCATCGGTCGCCCAGGAACTCGGCGGCGATCCCAGCAAGGCGCTGGCGGCGCCCAAGCATGCGCTGCAACGCAAATTGCTCGACGGCTTGCGCTACCTGCTCAAGGAAGCGTTCAAGTTGAACCAGGCCGGCCCGGCGGACGGTTGGCTGACCCAAGACGCCTTGTGGCTGGTGAGCAAGACCGTCTCCGACAAGCTGCGCGCACATCTGCTGTCGCAGGGCTTCGACGGCATCCCGGCGAGCAACACGGCGGTGTTCAACGTGCTGCAGGATCACGGCATCGTGCAACCGACGCCGGATGGCAAGGCGATCTGGAAGGCTACCGTCACCAGCGACGCCGGCTGGTCGCACGCCTTTACCTTCCTGAAACTCTCGCCGGCGATGATCTGGGATGCCGCCGACCGGCCGGCGCCGTTCGCAGGCCGTGTGCAGGTCGAAGAGGAACAGGCGGAGCCGCCGCCGCTGG